>NZ_JACARN010000041.1:0-35644 GCF_013386605.1 Pseudomonas sp. IPO3749
TGGGGTTTTGTTTTGGGCGGTCGAAAACACAAAGTCGGTCATTTCGACGACCTTCAGTGCTAAAGTCCTGCCTTTCTATGCAATGACCCTGCGCATGGCTATTATGCGTGCCTCATTGTGAGGCGATATTTGCATGCTGACGCTGTTAAAACTTCTGAAAGATGGCCGATTCCACTCGGGTGAAGCGCTTGGCGCCGCCCTGGGTGTCAGCCGCAGTGCTGTCTGGAAGCAACTCCAACACCTGGAAGCGGAACTCAATCTGCCCCTCCATAAGGTGCGAGGTAAGGGGTATCAGTTGGCGTCACCGCTGGTGTTCTTGACTGCTGAAGATATTGCGTTGAATGCGCCCTCCTTAGCGTGGCCCATCCATATCTCTGACTCCGTAGACTCCACGAATGCCGAAGCTTTGCGTCTTGTTGATGCCGGTTGCGCGGCGCCACTCCTAGTGCTTGCGGAGCAGCAAACGGCCGGCCGGGGTAGGAGAGGACGGAAGTGGGTAAGTCCGTTCGCGCAAAATGTGTATTACAGCCTCGTATTGCGTATCGAGTCGGGCCTTCGGCAGTTGGAGGGACTGAGCCTGGTTGTGGGCTTGGCGGTCATGCAGGCCTTGCGCGAGTCTGGTGTGCGGGACGCCACTCTGAAGTGGCCAAACGACGTTCTGGTAGGGCAGAAGAAAATTGCCGGGATTTTGCTGGAGTTGGTAGGAGACCCTGCAGATATCTGCCACGTTGTCCTTGGAATAGGCATCAACGTGAATATGCAAAGGGCTGACGAGGTGGACCAGCAATGGACTTCGGTGCAGCTGCAGACCGGTTCTCCGGTGGATCGCAATACGCTCGTGGCGCAGTTGGGGTTGCAGCTGCAAAGCTACCTTGAGCGGCACCGGGAGGGTGGTTTTGTCGCACTCAAGGATGAGTGGGAGCAGAATCACGCCTGGCAAGGAAGGCCGGTGTCGCTTATCGCAGGTATCAGCCAAGTCGATGGCATTGTGCTGGGTGTAGATCACCAGGGGGCGCTGCGCTTGAGCGTCGACGGTGTTGAGAAAATATACAGTGGTGGTGAGTTAAGCCTGAGGTTGCGTGATGATTCTTGAGCTCGACTGTGGGAATAGCTTTATCAAATGGCGTGTACTTCATGCCGACAGTGCTCACGCCTCTTCGGAAGGGATTGTTGGTTCGGATCTGGCTTTGATCGAAAGCCTCGTGGCGCTTCCGGGATTGTTGCTGACGCGTTGCCGGCTGGTGAGCGTTCGTGCCCTGGAAGAAACAAGCAAGCTGGTTGCGGCCCTGCATGAGGCTTTCGGCGTTGCTGTCTCCTGTGCGGCTCCCGCGCGCGAGATGGCCGGAGTGCGTAACGGCTACGAAGATTTTGAGCGTCTGGGCCTTGATCGTTGGCTGGCAATGCTGGGGGGGTTCAAGTTAGCGCGCGGTGCTTGCCTGGTGCTCGATTTCGGCACAGCAGCCACGGCGGATTTCATCGCGGCGGATGGTGAGCACCTCGGTGGATTCATCTGTCCAGGTATGCCGCTCATGCGCAACCAACTGCGAACTCATACACGCAAGATACGGTACGACGATGCCGCTGCTGAAAGGGCGCTGGAGCGCCTCTCTCCAGGTCGTACGACCGTAGAGGCAGTGGAGCGAGGTTGTACGCTTATGCTTCGAGGGTTTGTACTCACTCAGTTAGAGCTGGCGCGAAGCTACTGGGGTGATGACTTCACTGTGTTCCTTACGGGAGGGGACGCCGATTTGGTGGCAGATGCGGTGCCACAGGCCCGACTCGTTCCAGATTTGGTTTTTGTCGGTTTGGCGATGGCTTGTCCTTTGTCTTGAGGTGAATATGCGTTGGTTGTTTTTGCTTTTACTTGTCCTCAACGCCTTCTACTACATCTGGCATCAGCAAGAAGCACCGTTGCGCGCCAAAGATGTCACGCCCCTGAGTCTTTACAAGGGGTCGCAGCAGGATATTCGCCTGCTCAGTGAATCGTCTGATGCGGTGATGCGCAGAGATCGTGCAAAAGCATCTGATGCGCAGAATATGTGTTTGTATATCGGTGGTTTTGCGGACCAGCGGCAGGCGCAGTCTGTTGAGCAGCGCCTCACAAGCCTGGATATAAAGGTCAAGATCCAATTGCTCAATACTGCTGAAGCCTCCGGCTATTGGCTGCGCGTAGCCCCTGAAAGCCGACGCCTGGCTGAGGATCTGCCATTTGAAAACCTTGCTAAGGAATTCAATGAGTTAAAACATAAAATAATGTTGTGCGAAGGCGTTGCATCTCTCGAATAGTTTGCATAGAATGGCGCCCGCTTCGCAGTGAAGACCTTTAAGGCCTGCAGTGTGAAGCGAAGGTCAACGCAGCTAACCTCATATTTTTAAATGAGAAAATGCTTGACAGAAGGTCGGCGTAATGTAAAATGCCGGCTCGCTTAGGAGGGGTTCCCGAGCGGCCAAAGGGATCAGACTGTAAATCTGACGTCTACGACTTCGAAGGTTCGAATCCTTCCCCCTCCACCATTTTTAGCGTGAGCTGCAAGCTCCGCGGGTATAGTTTAGTGGTAGAACCTCAGCCTTCCAAGCTGATGATGCGGGTTCGATTCCCGCTACCCGCTCCAAGTTTGCAGGTTGTGCAAGGTGTTTCGCTCTTGTAGCTCAGTTGGTAGAGCACACCCTTGGTAAGGGTGAGGTCAGCGGTTCAAATCCGCTCAAGAGCTCCATATGACAAGGCAGATATGAAAATATCTGCCTTTGTTTTAACAGCTGCCTCGGCTTGTTGGTGTTGCGTCTGGCTTTATTGTCGGGTGATTTCAAGTCTAGTGGGGTTGGTTGTTGTAAAGTCTTTTTCAGGCCTGCATAATGGTCGGCCTGATTTTGTTTTAGGTCAGTAGCTCAATTGGCAGAGCGACGGTCTCCAAAACCGTAGGTTGGGGGTTCGATTCCCTCCTGACCTGCCAGATTCACGTGGTGTATCTGGCTTTCTTTTCACAGGATCTTCATAGATGACTCCTAAGGCTGAAGCTCAAAGCTCTCGTTTCGATCTGGTCAAGTGGCTCGCTGTAGTTGCCTTGGTGGTCGTAGGCGTTGTTGGCAATCAGTACTATTCTGCTTCGCCGATCCTGTACCGCGTCCTCGCTTTGCTTGCCCTTGCTGCTGTAGCTGCCTTTGTAGGCCTGCAGACTGCTAAGGGCAAGTCTTTCGCGGTCCTGGTAAAGGAAGCTCGCACCGAAATCCGTAAAGTCGTTTGGCCGACTCGCCAAGAAACCACGCAGACCACGTTGATCGTTGTGGCTGTTGTTCTGGTTATGGCGTTGCTGTTGTGGGGGCTTGATTCCCTGCTCGGCTGGCTTGTTTCCTTGATTGTTGGCTAAGGGTGTCCCGTGGCTAAGCGTTGGTACGTTGTGCATGCTTACTCGGGTTACGAGAAGCATGTTATGCGCTCTTTGCTGGAGCGCGTAAAGCTGGCAGGCATGGAAGATGGCTTCGGCGAAATTCTGGTTCCCACTGAAGAAGTGGTTGAAATGCGGAATGGTCAGAAGCGCAAAAGCGAACGCAAGTTCTTTCCTGGCTATGTGCTGGTTCAGATGGACATGAATGAAGGTACTTGGCACTTGGTCAAGGATACCCCTCGTGTCATGGGTTTCATCGGCGGTACCGCTGATAAGCCTGCTCCTATCACTGACAAAGAAGCAGAAGCTATTCTGCGCCGCGTTGCTGATGGTAGCGACAAGCCTAAGCCGAAGACGTTGTTCGAGCCGGGTGAGGTTGTTCGTGTCACAGATGGTCCGTTTGCTGATTTCAACGGTACTGTCGAAGAAGTTAACTACGAAAAGAGCCGGATCCAAGTGGCAGTGCTCATTTTCGGTCGCTCTACTCCGGTAGAGTTGGAGTTCAGCCAGGTCGAGAAGGTCTAGCTGAGCAAGCATCCCAACCCCGCAGCCTTAGGCTGTGGGGTTTTGTCGTCACTGGGATAAACGCGCAAGTAACCGGGGAGCCTTTCGAGGCGTTTGAACCCGTAATTGGAGTGCCTCATGGCCAAGAAGATTACCGCTTACATCAAGCTGCAAGTGAAGGCCGCTCAGGCCAACCCTAGCCCACCCGTCGGTCCAGCTCTGGGTCAGCACGGCGTGAACATCATGGAATTCTGCAAGGCCTTCAACGCCCGTACTCAGGGTCTTGAGCCAGGTCTGCCGACTCCAGTGATCATCACTGTATACAGCGACCGTAGCTTCACCTTCGAAACCAAGTCGACCCCGGCTTCGGTTCTGTTGAAGAAAGCTGCTGGTCTGACTAGCGGTTCCGCTCGTCCGAACACCGTTAAGGTTGGCACCGTAACTCGTGCTCAGCTGGAAGAAATCGCGAAAACCAAAAACGCGGATCTGACTGCAGCTGATATGGATGCAGCCGTGCGTACCATCGCCGGTTCTGCTCGTAGCATGGGCCTTAACGTGGAGGGTGTGTAATGGCTAAGCTGACCAAGCGTCAAAAGGCTATCGCCGGCAAAATCGAAGCAGGCAAGGCCTACAACTTTGTAGACGCCGCTGCCCTGCTGGCTGAGCTGTCGACCGTCAAGTTCAGCGAGTCCGTAGACGTTGCTGTAAACTTGGGTGTTGACCCACGTAAATCCGACCAGGTCGTTCGTAGCGCAACTGTGCTGCCACACGGTACTGGCAAGACTGTACGTGTAGCTGTCTTCACCCAAGGCCCGGCAGCTGAAGCTGCTCTGGCCGCTGGCGCTGATCGCGTTGGCATGGACGACCTGGCTGCCGAAATGAAAGGCGGCGACCTGAACTATGACGTCGTTATTGCTTCCCCGGATGCAATGCGCGTTGTAGGTCAGTTGGGTCAGATCCTCGGTCCACGTGGTCTGATGCCTAACCCTAAAGTCGGCACCGTAACCCCAGACGTAGCCACCGCGGTTAAAAACGCCAAGGCTGGTCAGGTTCGTTATCGCACCGACAAAAACGGCATCATTCACACCTCCGTTGGCAAAGTCGGCTTCGATGCCGTCAAGCTGAAGGAAAACGTTGAGGCCCTGATCGCTGATCTGAAGCGTATCAAGCCAGCTTCCTCGAAAGGTATCTACGTCAAGCGCGTTACCCTGAGCACCACTATGGGCCCAGGTCTGGTCATCGACCAAGGCTCGCTGGACGTATAAGACACAAGTTGACGCGAGAGATCGCGTCAATTGAAAAAATTGGGGTCCCTGCCTGGCGGGGGCTATCCAAGACCGTAGGCGGCGCAAGTCTTAAACCACAAGCCTACGCAGATGGTGCTCCCGGTTCCTTACCGAATCAGACACCAAAACGACATCCGGCTCCGGCCAGATGAAACGGTAACAAGCAGGAGTTAAACCCGTGGCAATTAATCTCGAAGACAAGAAGGCCATCGTCGCTGAAGTCAACGAGGCTGCCAAAGCTGCTCTGTCCGCTGTCGTGGCTGATGCCCGTGGTGTGACAGTAGGCGCTATGACCGGACTCCGTAAAGAGGCTCGTGAAGCTGGCGTATACGTACGTGTTGTACGTAACACCCTGCTCAAGCGCGCTGTT
This sequence comes from Pseudomonas sp. IPO3749, assembly GCF_013386605.1. Classification (NCBI taxonomy): domain Bacteria; kingdom Pseudomonadati; phylum Pseudomonadota; class Gammaproteobacteria; order Pseudomonadales; family Pseudomonadaceae; genus Pseudomonas; species Pseudomonas sp. IPO3749. The sequence goes on from NZ_JACARN010000041.1 coordinate 5,544, forward strand.
GCTGACACTGAATACAGTGTCCTCAACGACGTGTTCACTGGCCCGACTCTGATCGCGTTCTCCAAAGAACATCCAGGCGCTGCTGCCCGTTTGTTCAAAGAATTCGCCAAGAGTCAGGATAAGTTCGAGATCAAGGCAGCTGCGTTCGAGGGCAAGTTCCTCGCAGCTAACCAAATCGACGTACTGGCAACACTGCCGACCCGCGACGAAGCCATTTCGCAGCTGATGAGCGTGATTCAAGGCGCTACCAGCAAGCTGGCTCGTACTCTGGCTGCAGTTCGCGAGCAAAAAGAAGCTGCCGCAGCCTAAGGCTGAGCAACTTCTCTCGCGTATTTTTGTTTATTTCGATGGCCGCGTAGGCCGTCCCCCAATTCAGGAAATACAGCAATGTCTATCTCCCAAGACGATATCCTCAACGCCGTAGCTGAAATGTCGGTTCTGCAGGTTGTTGAGCTGATCAAAGCTTTCGAAGAAAAATTCGGCGTTTCCGCTGCCGCTGCTTCCGCTGGCCCAGCTGTTGCTGCTGTTGCTGCTGAAGAGCAAACCGAATTCAACGTCATGCTGCTGGAAGCTGGCGAGAAGAAAGTAAACGTGATCAAGGCAGTACGTGAACTGACCGGTCTGGGCCTGAAAGAAGCCAAGGCTGTAGTTGACGGCGCTCCTGCCCAGGTTCTGGAAGCAGTGTCGAAAGACGCAGCTGACAAAGCCAAAGCAGTACTGGAAGAAGCAGGCGCTAAAGTCGAGCTGAAGTAAGCATCGACCTTGCGTCTCCAGCCCAAGCGTTAAGCTGAAGGCTGATGGCTGGTGGCTCTTGCCACCGGCCTTTTTCCGTTCTTGGCTGTCGACTCGGTCGCCGCCATTAACGCGCTGTAGCCACCCGATGCGGTGGTGCAAACCATGGGGTTTGCAAGATTTTCTGGCTGCTCCCGTCGGGAGGGCCAAACAAGCAGGTGACCAAGCTGGGGAACGCTGATGGCTTACTCATATACTGAGAAAAAACGTATCCGCAAGGACTTTAGCAAGTTGCCGGACGTCATGGATGTCCCGTACCTTCTGGCTATCCAGCTGGATTCGTATCGTGAATTCTTGCAGGCGGGAGCGACCAAAGATCAGTTCCGCGACGTGGGCCTGCATGCGGCCTTCAAATCCGTTTTCCCGATCATCAGCTACTCCGGCAATGCTGCGCTGGAGTACGTCGGTTATCGCCTGGGCGAACCGGCATTTGATGTCAAAGAATGCGTGTTGCGCGGTGTTACTTACGCCGTACCTTTGCGGGTAAAAGTGCGCCTGATCATTTTCGACAAAGAATCGTCGAACAAAGCGATCAAGGACATCAAAGAGCAAGAAGTCTACATGGGCGAAATCCCATTGATGACCGAGAACGGTACCTTCGTTATCAACGGTACCGAGCGTGTGATCGTTTCCCAGCTGCACCGTTCCCCGGGCGTGTTCTTCGACCACGACCGCGGCAAGACGCACAGCTCCGGCAAACTCCTGTACTCCGCGCGGATCATTCCGTACCGCGGTTCGTGGTTGGACTTCGAGTTCGATCCGAAAGACTGCGTGTTCGTGCGTATCGACCGTCGTCGTAAGCTGCCGGCCTCGGTACTGCTGCGCGCGCTCGGTTACACCACTGAGCAAGTGCTGGATGCCTTCTACACCACCAACGTATTCAGCCTGAAGGATGAAACCCTCAAGCTGGAGCTGATCGCTTCGCGTCTGCGTGGTGAAATTGCCGTTCTGGACATCCAGGATGAAAAAGGCAAGGTCATTGTTGAAGCTGGCCGTCGTATCACTGCGCGCCACATCAACCAGATCGAAAAAGCCGGTATCAAAGAGCTGGAAGTGCCTCTGGACTACGTCCTGGGCCGCACCACCGCCAAGGTCATCGTTCACCCGGCTACAGGCGAAATCCTGGCTGAGTGCAACACCGAGCTGAACACCGAGATCCTGGCCAAGATCGCCAAGGCTCAGGTTGTTCGCATCGAGACCCTGTACACCAACGACATCGACTGCGGTCCGTTCATCTCTGACACGCTGAAGATCGACTCCACCAGCAACCAATTGGAAGCGCTGGTCGAGATCTATCGCATGATGCGTCCTGGTGAGCCGCCAACCAAAGACGCTGCCGAGACCCTGTTCAACAACCTGTTCTTCAGCCCTGAGCGCTATGACCTGTCTGCGGTCGGCCGGATGAAGTTCAACCGTCGTATCGGTCGTACCGAGATCGAAGGTTCGGGCGTGCTGTGCAAGGAAGACATCGTCGCGGTATTGAAGACCCTGGTCGACATCCGTAACGGCAAAGGCATCGTCGATGACATCGACCACCTGGGTAACCGTCGTGTTCGCTGCGTAGGCGAAATGGCCGAGAACCAGTTCCGCGTTGGCCTGGTACGTGTTGAGCGTGCGGTCAAAGAGCGTCTGTCGATGGCAGAAAGCGAAGGCCTGATGCCGCAGGACCTGATCAACGCGAAGCCAGTGGCTGCGGCGGTGAAAGAGTTCTTCGGTTCCAGCCAGCTTTCGCAGTTCATGGACCAGAACAACCCGCTCTCCGAGATCACCCACAAGCGCCGTGTTTCTGCACTGGGCCCGGGCGGTCTGACCCGTGAGCGTGCTGGCTTTGAGGTTCGTGACGTACACCCGACGCACTACGGTCGTGTTTGCCCGATCGAAACGCCAGAAGGCCCGAACATCGGTCTGATCAACTCCCTGGCCGCTTATGCGCGCACCAACCAGTACGGCTTCCTCGAGAGCCCGTACCGTGTGGTGAAAGACGCTCTGGTCACCGACGAGATCGTATTCCTGTCCGCCATCGAAGAAGCTGATCACGTGATCGCTCAGGCCTCGGCCACGATGAACGACAAGAAAGTCCTGGTCGACGAGCTGGTAGCTGTTCGTCACTTGAACGAGTTCACCGTCAAGGCGCCGGAAGACGTCACCTTGATGGACGTATCGCCGAAGCAGGTAGTTTCGGTCGCTGCGTCGCTGATCCCGTTCCTGGAGCACGATGACGCCAACCGTGCGTTGATGGGTTCCAACATGCAGCGTCAAGCTGTACCGACCCTGCGTGCTGACAAGCCGCTGGTAGGTACCGGCATGGAGCGTAACGTAGCCCGTGACTCCGGCGTTTGCGTCGTGGCTCGTCGTGGCGGCGTGATCGATTCCGTTGATGCCAGCCGTATCGTGGTTCGTGTTGCCGATGACGAAGTAGAAACTGGCGAAGCCGGTGTCGACATCTACAACCTGACCAAATACACCCGCTCGAACCAGAACACCTGCATCAACCAGCGTCCGCTGGTGAGCAAGGGTGATCGCGTCCAGCGCAGCGACATCATGGCCGACGGCCCGTCCACCGACATGGGTGAACTGGCACTGGGTCAGAACATGCGCATCGCGTTCATGGCATGGAACGGCTTCAACTTCGAAGACTCCATCTGCCTGTCCGAGCGTGTTGTTCAAGAAGACCGTTTCACCACGATCCACATTCAGGAACTGACCTGTGTGGCACGTGACACCAAGCTTGGGCCAGAGGAAATCACTGCAGACATCCCGAACGTGGGTGAAGCTGCACTGAACAAACTGGACGAAGCCGGTATCGTTTACGTAGGTGCTGAAGTCGGCGCAGGCGACATCCTGGTCGGTAAGGTCACTCCGAAAGGCGAGACCCAACTGACTCCGGAAGAAAAACTGCTGCGTGCCATCTTCGGTGAAAAAGCCAGCGACGTTAAAGACACTTCCCTGCGCGTGCCGACTGGCACCAAAGGTACTGTCATCGACGTACAGGTCTTCACCCGTGACGGCGTTGAGCGTGATGCTCGTGCACTGTCCATCGAGAAGACCCAGCTCGACGAGATCCGCAAGGACCTGAACGAAGAGTTCCGTATCGTTGAAGGCGCGACCTTCGAACGTCTGCGTTCCGCTCTGGTAGGCCACAAGGCTGAAGGCGGCGCAGGTCTGAAGAAAGGTCAGGACATCACCGACGAAATTCTCGACGGTCTTGAGCACGGCCAGTGGTTCAAACTGCGCATGGCTGAAGATGCTCTGAACGAGCAGCTCGAGAAGGCCCAGGCCTACATCGTTGATCGTCGCCGTCTGCTGGACGACAAGTTTGAAGACAAGAAGCGCAAACTGCAGCAGGGCGATGACCTGGCTCCAGGCGTGCTGAAAATCGTCAAGGTTTACCTGGCAATCCGTCGTCGCATCCAGCCGGGCGACAAGATGGCCGGTCGTCACGGTAACAAAGGTGTGGTCTCCGTGATCATGCCGGTTGAAGACATGCCGCACGATGCCAATGGCACCCCGGTCGACGTTGTCCTCAACCCGTTGGGCGTACCTTCGCGTATGAACGTTGGTCAGATCCTTGAAACCCACCTGGGCCTCGCGGCCAAAGGTCTGGGCGAGAAGATCAACCGTATGATCGAAGAGCAGCGCAAGGTCGCAGACCTGCGTAAGTTCCTGCACGAGATCTACAACGAGATCGGCGGTCGCAACGAAGAGCTGGACACCTTCTCCGACCAGGAAATCCTGGATCTGGCGAAGAACCTGCGCGGCGGCGTTCCAATGGCTACCCCGGTGTTCGACGGTGCCAAGGAAAGCGAAATCAAGGCCATGCTGAAACTGGCAGACCTGCCAGAAAGCGGCCAGATGCAGCTGTTCGACGGCCGTACCGGCAACAAGTTCGAGCGCCCGGTTACTGTTGGCTACATGTACATGCTGAAGCTGAACCACTTGGTAGACGACAAGATGCACGCTCGTTCTACCGGTTCGTACAGCCTCGTTACCCAGCAGCCGCTGGGTGGTAAGGCTCAGTTCGGTGGTCAGCGTTTCGGGGAGATGGAGGTCTGGGCACTGGAAGCATACGGTGCTGCTTACACTCTGCAAGAAATGCTCACAGTGAAGTCGGACGATGTGAACGGTCGGACCAAGATGTACAAAAACATCGTGGACGGCGATCACCGTATGGAGCCGGGCATGCCCGAGTCCTTCAACGTGTTGATCAAAGAAATTCGTTCCCTCGGCATCGATATCGATCTGGAAACCGAATAACACGTGACGCGAATCGAGAGCGGGGCTGTTTAGCCCGCTCTCTGCTCCGCCAGGAGGAAAGGCCTTGAAAGACCTACTGAATTTGCTGAAAAACCAGGGTCAAGTCGAAGAGTTCGACGCCATCCGTATTGGGTTGGCATCGCCTGAGATGATCCGTTCGTGGTCGTTCGGTGAAGTTAAAAAGCCGGAAACCATCAACTACCGTACGTTCAAACCTGAGCGTGACGGCCTGTTCTGCGCCAAGATCTTTGGCCCGGTAAAGGATTACGAGTGCCTGTGCGGTAAATACAAGCGCTTGAAGCACCGTGGTGTGATCTGCGAGAAGTGCGGCGTTGAAGTTGCACTGGCCAAGGTTCGTCGTGAGCGCATGGCGCACATCGAACTGGCTTCGCCGGTTGCCCACATCTGGTTCCTGAAATCGCTGCCGTCCCGTATCGGCTTGCTGATGGACATGACCCTGCGTGATATCGAACGCGTTCTCTACTTCGAGAGCTATGTCGTTATCGATCCAGGCATGACCACCCTTGAAAAAGGTCAGCTGCTGAACGACGAGCAGTACTTCGAAGCGCTGGAAGAGTTCGGCGACGATTTCGATGCCCGCATGGGTGCCGAAGCTGTTCGCGAACTGCTGCACGCTATCGACCTGGAACACGAGATTGGCCGTCTGCGTGAAGAGATTCCGCAAACCAACTCCGAAACCAAGATCAAGAAGCTGTCCAAGCGTCTGAAGTTGATGGAAGCCTTCCAGGGTTCCGGCAACCTGCCAGAGTGGATGGTGCTGACCGTTCTGCCGGTTCTGCCGCCAGACCTGCGTCCGCTGGTACCGTTGGACGGTGGTCGCTTCGCGACGTCCGACCTCAACGACCTGTACCGTCGCGTGATCAACCGTAACAACCGCTTGAAGCGCCTGCTTGATCTGTCCGCTCCGGACATCATCGTGCGCAACGAAAAGCGTATGTTGCAAGAAGCTGTCGATGCCTTGCTCGACAACGGCCGTCGTGGCCGCGCTATCACCGGTTCGAACAAGCGTCCTCTGAAATCCTTGGCTGACATGATCAAGGGTAAGCAAGGTCGTTTCCGTCAGAACTTGCTCGGTAAGCGTGTTGACTACTCCGGTCGTTCGGTAATTACCGTAGGCCCGACCCTGCGTCTGCACCAGTGCGGTCTGCCTAAGAAGATGGCACTTGAGCTGTTCAAGCCATTCATCTTCGGTAAGCTGGAAATGCGCGGTCTCGCGACCACCATCAAAGCGGCCAAGAAAATGGTCGAGCGCGAACTGCCAGAGGTTTGGGACGTTCTCGCTGAGGTGATCCGCGAACACCCGGTTCTCCTCAACCGTGCACCGACCCTTCACCGTCTGGGTATCCAGGCGTTTGAACCGGTACTGATCGAAGGTAAGGCTATCCAGCTGCACCCTCTGGTCTGTGCTGCGTACAACGCCGACTTCGACGGCGACCAAATGGCCGTGCACGTACCGCTGACACTGGAAGCCCAGTTGGAAGCGCGCGCGTTGATGATGTCGACCAACAACATTCTGTCGCCAGCCAACGGTGAGCCAATCATCGTTCCGTCGCAGGACGTTGTATTGGGTCTGTACTACATGACCCGTGAAGCGATCAACGCCAAGGGCGAAGGTCGTGTGTTCGCTGACCTGCAAGAAGTTGACCGTGTGTTCCGTGCCGGCGAAGCCGCACTGCACGCCAAGGTCAAGGTGCGGATCAACGAAACCGTCAACGACCGTGATGGCGGCAGCGTGAGCGGCACCCGTATTGTCGACACTACTGTCGGCCGTGCGCTGCTGTATCAAGTTGTGCCAAAAGGTCTGTCGTACGACGTCGTCAACCTGCCGATGAAGAAAAAGGCGATCTCCAAGCTGATCAACCAGTGCTACCGCGTGGTTGGTTTGAAAGAGACCGTGATCTTCGCTGACCAGTTGATGTACACCGGCTTTGCCTATTCGACCATTTCCGGCGTTTCCATCGGTGTTAACGACTTCGTTATCCCGGATGAAAAAGCCCGCATCATCAATGCTGCTACTGATGAAGTGAAAGAGATCGAAAGCCAGTACGCCTCCGGCCTGGTAACCCAGGGCGAGAAGTACAACAAAGTGATCGACCTTTGGTCGAAGGCGAACGACGAAGTTTCCAAGGCGATGATGGCCAACCTCTCGAAAGAGAAGGTTATCGACCGTCACGGCGTGGAAGTCGATCAAGAGTCCTTCAACTCGATGTACATGATGGCCGACTCGGGCGCACGGGGTTCTGCTGCGCAGATCCGTCAGCTCGCCGGTATGCGTGGCCTGATGGCCAAGCCGGACGGCTCCATCATCGAAACGCCGATTACTGCGAACTTCCGTGAAGGTTTGAGCGTACTTCAGTACTTCATCTCGACTCACGGTGCTCGTAAAGGTCTTGCGGATACCGCGTTGAAAACCGCTAACTCCGGTTACCTGACGCGTCGTCTGGTAGACGTTGCACAAGATCTGGTTGTAACCGAGATCGATTGCGGCACCGAGCACGGCCTGCTGATGACGCCGCACATTGAAGGCGGTGACGTTGTAGAGCCATTGGGTGAGCGCGTATTGGGTCGTGTTATTGCCCGTGACGTATTCAAGCCAGGCACCGAGGAAGTTATCGTTCCTGCTGGTACCCTGGTAGATGAGAAGTGGGTCGAGTTCATCGAACTCAACAGCATCGACGAAGTGATCGTTCGCTCGCCGATCAGCTGCGAAACCCGCTACGGCATTTGCGCCAAGTGCTACGGCCGTGACTTGGCTCGTGGTCACCAGGTGAACATCGGTGAAGCGGTCGGCGTTATCGCTGCCCAGTCCATCGGTGAGCCGGGTACCCAGCTGACCATGCGTACGTTCCACATCGGTGGTGCGGCAAGCCGGACCTCCGCAGCCGACAGCGTTCAGGTGAAGAATGGCGGTACTGTCCGTCTGCACAACCTGAAACACGTTGAGCGAGTGGATGGCCACCTGGTTGCTGTGTCCCGTTCCGGTGAGCTGGCAATCGCTGATGACTACGGTCGTGAGCGCGAGCGTTACAAGCTGCCGTACGGTGCTGTGATTTCGGTTAAAGAAGGTGACAAGGTCGACGCTGGCGCAATCGTGGCCAAGTGGGATCCGCACACTCACCCAATCGTTACCGAAATGAAAGGTACCGTGACCTACGTGGGCATGGAAGAAGGCATCACGATCAAGCGTCAGACTGACGAATTGACCGGTATGACCAACATTGAAGTACTCGACGCGAAAGATCGTCCAGCTGCCGGTAAAGACATCCGTCCTGCCGTGAAGATGGTCGATGACAACGGCAAGGACTTGTTGCTGCCAGGCACTGACGTAATCGCTCAGTACTTCCTGCCAGCCAACGCCCTGGTCGGTGTAGCGGATGGTGCGAAGATCGCGATCGGTGATGTTATCGCGCGTATCCCGCAAGAAACTTCGAAGACCCGTGACATCACCGGTGGTCTGCCGCGTGTTGCCGACTTGTTCGAAGCCCGTCGTCCGAAAGAAGCGTCGATTCTGGCTGAAGTCAGCGGCACCATCGCGTTCGGTAAAGAGACCAAGGGCAAGCGCCGTCTGGTCATTACCCCGAACGACGGTACCGATCCGTACGAAGAGCTGATTCCGAAGTGGCGTCACCTGAACGTCTTCGAAGGCGAACAGGTAAACCGCGGCGAAGTTATCTCCGACGGCCCGAGCGATCCACACGACATCCTGCGTCTGCTGGGTGTGAGTGCGCTGGCCAAGTACATCGTTAACGAGATCCAGGACGTTTACCGCCTGCAAGGCGTGAAGATCAACGATAAGCACATCGAGACCATCCTGCGTCAGATGCTGCGTAAAGTTGAAATCGCTGAATCCGGCGATTCCAGTTTCATCAAGGGCGACCAGATGGAACTGACTCACGTACTGGTAGAGAACGAGCGTCTGGGCGCGGAAGACAAGTTTGTCTCCAAGTTCACCCGCGTGCTGCTGGGTATCACCAAGGCGTCGTTGTCCACTGAGTCGTTCATCTCGGCGGCCTCCTTCCAGGAGACCACTCGTGTACTGACCGAAGCAGCGGTAACCGGCAAGCGCGATTACCTGCGCGGCCTGAAAGAAAACGTGGTTGTGGGTCGTCTGATCCCGGCCGGTACCGGTTTGGCTTACCACAGCGAGCGTAAGCGTCGCCGTGATGCTGACAAGCCGCTGCGCGTAAGCGCCAGTGAAGTGGAAGCTGCACTGACCGAAGCGCTGAACTCTAGCGGTAACTGAGTTCTGCACTAGATAAGTCTGGGCCCCGGCAGCCCCATTCGTCGGATCGAGGCATTTTTGCCCCGGTTCGGTGAGTGGGGATGTCGGGGCCTTGCCTTGACTGGGGGCAAGATCCTCTTTAGACTCTTGTACCCCTAAATTTGGCGGGAATTCGTTCCTGCCATTTTGCTTTTCTTGCAAGACAATAGCGTCGCAAGACAACAGTGGAGCTAGTAGATGGCAACTATCAACCAGCTGGTACGTCAGCCGCGTAAGCGTATCGTCGAGAAATCCGACGTACCTGCGCTGCAGAACTGCCCGCAACGTCGTGGCGTATGCACCCGTGTGTATACCACCACGCCGAAAAAACCTAACTCGGCACTGCGTAAAGTATGCCGTGTGCGCCTGACCAACGGTTTCGAGGTTTCCTCGTACATCGGTGGTGAAGGTCACAACCTGCAAGAGCACAGCGTGGTACTGATCCGCGGCGGTCGTGTAAAAGACTTGCCAGGTGTTCGTTACCACACCGTACGCGGCTCCTTGGATACTTCCGGCGTTAAAGGTCGTAACCAGGGTCGTTCGAAGTACGGTACCAAGAAGCCTAAGTAGTAGCGGCTTTTTGTAAAACTGAATCATCTTATTTTCTGAGTCGATAAGAGTAAGGTCGGAGGCGTCCCGCAAGGGCACCGATTCCGAACGAACCTGAAGACCGTTTGAGGGCTTATCCATGCCAAGAAGACGCGTAGCAGCCAAGCGCGAAGTGCTTGACGATCCAAAATACGGAAGCCAGATCCTGGCCAAGTTCATGAACCACGTGATGGAAAGCGGCAAGAAAGCCGTTGCCGAGCGTATCGTTTATGGCGCGCTGGAAAAGGTTAAAGAACGCAAGAACAGCGACCCCCTGGAAATCTTCGAGAAAGCTCTCGACGCCATCGCTCCGCTGGTCGAAGTGAAGTCGCGCCGTGTAGGCGGTGCTACTTACCAGGTTCCGGTCGAAGTTCGTCCGTCCCGTCGTAACGCTCTGGCAATGCGCTGGTTGGTAGACTTCGCCCGTAAGCGCGGCGAGAAGTCTATGGCTCTGCGTTTGGCCGGCGAGCTGTTGGACGCTGCTGAAGGTAAAGGTGCTGCTGTTAAGAAGCGTGAAGACGTGCACCGTATGGCTGAAGCTAACAAAGCTTTCTCGCACTACCGCTTCTAATCTTAGCTTCACTAATTTTGCGAGGGCTTTATGGCTCGTACTACTCCGATTAGCCGCTACCGTAACATCGGTATCGTTGCTCACGTGGATGCTGGTAAAACCACCACCACCGAGCGCGTGCTGTTTTACACCGGCAAAAGTCACAAAATGGGCGAGGTGCATGACGGCGCCGCGACCACAGACTGGATGGTTCAGGAGCAGGAGCGTGGTATTACCATTACTTCTGCTGCTATTACCGCCTTCTGGAAAGGTTCCGAGAAGCAGTACAAAGACGAGCATCGCTTCAACGTAATCGATACCCCGGGCCACGTAGACTTCACCATCGAAGTTGAACGTTCCCTGCGCGTACTCGACGGCGCCGTCGTTGTGTTCTGCGGTACCTCGGGTGTTGAGCCTCAGTCGGAAACCGTATGGCGTCAAGCCAACAAGTACGGCGTTCCACGTCTTGTTTACGTAAACAAGATGGACCGTGCTGGTGCCAACTTCCTGCGCGTGATCGGTCAGATCAAGCAGCGTCTGGGTCACACCCCGGTGCCGATCCAATTGGCTATCGGTTCCGAAGACAACTTCCAGGGTCAGATCGATCTGATCAACATGGAAGCTGTTTACTGGAATGATTCCGACAAAGGTATGGTTCCTGTTCGTAAGCCTATCCCTGCAGAACTGCAGGAGCTGGCTGACGAGTGGCGCAACAACATGGTTGAGGCTGCTGCCGAAGCCAACGAAGAGCTGATGAACAAGTACCTCGAAGGTGAAGAACTCACCAACGTGGAAATCAAGGCTGCTCTGCGTCAGCGTACTATCGCTGGCGAGATCGTCTTGGCTGTTTGCGGTTCTTCCTTCAAGAACAAGGGTGTTCCCCTGGTTCTCGACGCCGTTATCGACTACCTGCCGGCTCCAACCGACATTCCTGCTATCAAGGGTACCAACCCTGATAACGAGGAAGAAGAAATGGAGCGTCACGCCGATGACAGCGAGCCGTTCTCGGCTCTGGCGTTCAAGATCGCAACCGACCCATTCGTGGGTACTTTGACCTTCGTCCGCGTTTACTCGGGCGTGTTGGCATCCGGCGACGGCGTGATCAACTCGGTTAAAGGCAAGAAAGAGCGCGTGGGTCGTATGGTGCAAATGCACGCAAACGCCCGTGAAGAGATCAAGGAAGTGCGCGCTGGTGACATCGCGGCCCTGATCGGCATGAAGGACGTCACCACGGGTGAGACTTTGTGCGACGCTGCCAAGCCAATCATCCTGGTTCGCATGGACTTCCCGGAGCCGGTTATTTCGGTTGCCGTAGAGCCTAAGACCAAGGATGACCAGGAAAAAATGGGTATCGCTCTGGGCAAACTTGCTCAGGAAGATCCATCTTTCCGCGTCAAGACTGATGAAGAGACTGGTCAAACGATCATCTCCGGCATGGGCGAGCTGCACCTGGACATCCTGGTTGACCGGATGCGCCGTGAGTTCAACGTCGAAGCCAACATCGGTAAGCCTCAGGTTTCCTATCGTGAGCGCATCACGAAGAATTGCGAAATCGAAGGCAAGTTCGTTCGTCAGTCCGGCGGTCGTGGTCAGTTCGGTCACTGCTGGATCCGTTTTGCTCCTGCTGACGAAGGTCAGGAAGGTCTGCAATTCGTGAACGAAGTAGTTGGTGGTGTGGTTCCTAAGGAATACATCCCGGCTATCCAGAAGGGCATCGAAGAGCAGATGAAGAACGGTGTTGTTGCCGGCTATCCGCTGATCGGCCTGAAAGCAACCGTTTTTGACGGTTCTTACCACGACGTCGACTCCAACGAGATGGCGTTTAAGGTGGCTGCCTCCATGGCAACCAAGCAACTGGCCCAGAAGGGCGGTGGTGAGTTGCTTGAGCCGATCATGGCGGTAGAAGTTGTTACACCTGAAGACTATATGGGTGATGTCATGGGCGACCTTAACCGTCGTCGCGGCATGATCTTGGGTATGGAAGACACGGTTTCCGGCAAAGTAATTCGCGCCGAGGTTCCGTTGGGTGAGATGTTCGGTTATGCGACCGACGTTCGCTCCATGTCCCAGGGTCGCGCAAGCTACTCTATGGAATTCAAAAAATACAACACAGCTCCGGCGCACATCGCTGAAACTGTATCCAAAAAACAAGGCTGATTCAGTCCTTTAGGCAAGGAGTTAATTGTCGTGGCTAAAGAAAAATTTGATCGTTCCCTACCGCACGTCAACGTTGGCACCATCGGTCACGTTGACCACGGTAAAACCACTCTGACTGCTGCTCTGACTCGCGTTTGCTCCGAAGTTTTCGGTTCCGCAATCGTTGATTTCGATAAAATCGACAGCGCACCAGAAGAAAAAGCTCGTGGTATCACCATCAACACCGCGCACGTTGAATACAACTCGCTGATCCGTCACTACGCTCACGTTGACTGCCCAGGTCACGCTGACTATGTGAAGAACATGATCACCGGTGCTGCTCAAATGGACGGCGCTATCCTGGTTTGTTCGGCCGCTGATGGTCCGATGCCACAAACCCGTGAGCACATCCTGCTGTCCCGTCAGGTAGGCGTTCCGTACATCGTGGTTTACCTGAACAAGGCTGACCTGGTAGACGACGCTGAGCTGCTGGAACTGGTTGAGATGGAAGTGCGCGATCTGCTGAGCACTTACGACTTCCCAGGCGACGACACTCCGATCATCATCGGTTCTGCTCGTATGGCTCTGGAAGGCAAAGACGACAACGAAATGGGCACCACGTCCGTTCGTAAACTGGTTGAGACTCTGGACAGCTACATCCCAGATCCAGTCCGTGTTATCGACAAGCCGTTCCTGATGCCAATCGAAGACGTATTCTCGATCTCCGGTCGCGGTACTGTTGTAACTGGTCGTATCGAGCGCGGTATCGTCAAGGTTCAAGATCCACTGGAAATCGTTGGTCTGCGTGACACTACCGTCACCACCTGCACCGGTGTTGAAATGTTCCGTAAACTGCTCGACGAAGGTCGTGCTGGCGAGAACTGCGGCGTTCTGCTGCGTGGTACCAAGCGTGACGACGTTGAGCGTGGCCAGGTTCTGGTTAAGCCAGGTTCGGTTAAGCCGCACACCAAGTTCGAAGCTGAAGTGTACGTGCTGAGCAAAGAAGAAGGCGGTCGTCACACTCCGTTCTTCAAAGGCTACCGTCCACAGTTCTACTTCCGTACTACCGACGTAACTGGTAACTGCGAACTGCCGGAAGGCGTAGAAATGGTAATGCCAGGCGACAACATCAAAATGGTTGTCACCCTGATCAAAACCATCGCTATGGAAGACGGTCTGCGTTTCGCAATCCGTGAAGGCGGCCGTACCGTTGGTGCTGGCGTTGTAGCTAAAATCATCGAGTAATTATCTCTTCTGAGATAGCTCTGATGTTTTGAAAAGGCCCCCGCTCAGCGGGGGCCTTTTTTATTGGGTTGACACCTATCAGGGCCGTCTATAGAATTGCGCCTCCTTTTAACGGGCGTATTGCGCTCGCTGGGAATAGCAGCCGGAGTCTGAAATCCAATGCAAAATCAGCAAATCCGTATCAGGTTGAAGGCTTTTGACCATCGCCTGATCGACCAATCCACCCAGGAAATCGTGGAAACCGCGAAACGTACTGGTGCTCAAGTGCGTGGTCCAATTCCACTGCCTACCCGTAAAGAGCGGTTCACCGTTCTGGTCTCCCCGCACGTCAACAAAGACGCGCGTGACCAGTACGAGATCCGTACTCATAAGCGCGTACTGGACATCGTCCAGCCAACGGATAAAACCGTTGATGCACTTATGAAGCTCGATCTGGCGGCCGGTGTGGAAGTACAGATCAGCCTCGGCTAAGACTTGGGTCTTAGTCGTGTAACGCTCTGAAATGGGCGGCCATAGCGGGTGAAAGCCCCGTACACTCATGAGGTTTACAACATGACTATTGGTGTAGTCGGTCGTAAATGCGGTATGACCCGTATTTTCACCGAAGAAGGTGTCTCCATTCCGGTCACGGTCATTGAGATCGAACCGAATCGCGTCACCCAGTTCAAAACTGAAGAGACCGATGGCTATCGTGCAGTGCAAGTCACTGTCGGCGAGCGTCGTGCTTCGCGCGTGACTGCTGCTCAAGCGGGTCACTTCGCTAAAGCAAACGTTGCAGCTGGTCGCACTGTTATGGAGTTCCGTCTCGAAGACGGCGACTACCAGGCTGGTGATCTGATCAACGCTGAAATCTTCGCTGCTGGTCAACTGGTTGATGTAACCGGTCAGTCCAAAGGTAAAGGCTTCCAGGGTACGATCAAGCGTTGGAATTTCCGTGGCCAAGACAACACTCACGGTAACTCCGTTTCCCACCGCGTCCCGGGCTCTATTGGCCAGTGCCAGACTCCTGGTCGTGTATTCAAGGGCAAAAAAATGTCCGGTCATATGGGCGCTGAGCGCGTGACCGTGCAGTCCCTCGAAGTAGTGCGCGTCGACGCTGAACGCAATCTGTTGTTGGTCAAGGGTGCTGTTCCTGGCGCTACTGGCGGCAACCTGGTTGTACGTCCGGCGGCCAAGGCTCGCGGTTAAGGGGAAGCTGACATGCAATTAAATGTAAATGACGCTCAAGCGATCGAAGTTTCCGAACTGACGTTTGGCGGCGAGTTCAACGAGACGCTGGTTCACCAAGCAGTCGTGGCCTACATGGCCGGCGGCCGTCAAGGTAGCAAGCAGCAAAAGACCCGTTCCGACGTTCGTGGTGGCGGTAAGCGCCCTTGGCGTCAGAAAGGTACTGGCCGTGCTCGTGCCGGTACTATCCGTAGCCCAATCTGGCGTGGCGGTGGTACCACTTTCGCAGCTCGTCCACAGGATCACTCGCAGAAGCTCAACAAGAAGATGTACCGCGCAGCTCTGCGCTCCATCCTTGCTGAACTCGTGCGTACTGACCGTCTGGTCGTGGTTCAGGACTTCGCTGTTGAAAGCCCGAAAACCAAAGATCTGCTGGGCAAACTGAACAACATGAGCCTGACCGATGTTTTGATCGTGTCTGAAGCTGTTGATCAGAACCTGTACCTGGCTGCTCGCAACCTGCCACACGTTGATGTGCGTGACGTGCAAGGTTCCGATCCAGTTAGTCTGATCGCATACGACAAGGTGTTGATCACCGTGTCGGCCGTGAAGAAATTCGAGGAGCTGCTGGGATGAACCAGGAACGCGTATTTAAAGTTCTGCTTGGCCCGCACGTTTCCGAAAAGGCTACGGTTCTGGCTGACAAGAAAGGCCAGTTCGTTTTCAAGGTTGCAACTGACGCAACCAAGCTGGAAATCAAGAAGGCCGTCGAAAGCCTGTTCAGCGTGAAAGTAGAGCGTGTTACTACCCTGAATGTTCTGGGTAAGAGCAAGCGCACTGCTCGCGGTCTGGGCAAGCGTAATGACTGGAAGAAGGCAGTTATCTCCCTTCAGCCAGGCCAAGATCTCGATTTCAGCAGCAGTGCTGAGTAAGGAAGGGGTGCATCATGGCAATCGTTAAATGCAAACCGACTTCCCCTGGCCGCCGTTTTGTGGTCAAGGTGGTCAACCAGGAGCTGCATAAAGGCGCTCCTCACGCACCGCTGCTCGAGAAAAAATCGAAGTCTGGTGGTCGTAACAACAATGGTCGTATTACCACTCGTCACATCGGTGGTGGCCATAAGCAGCATTATCGTCTGGTCGACTTCCGTCGCAACGACAAAGATGGCATCGCTGCCACTGTCGAGCGTATCGAATACGATCCAAACCGTACTGCTCACATCGCTCTGCTGCTGTACGCAGATGGCGAGCGTCGCTACATCATCGCCCCTAAAGGCGTGAGCGCTGGCGACCAGCTGATCGCAGGTGCTCTGGCACCGATCAAGCCGGGCAACGCTCTGCAACTGCGCAACATTCCAGTTGGTAGCACCGTACACGGCATCGAATTGAAGCCAGGTAAAGGCGCGCAAATCGCTCGTTCCGCTGGTGCTTCGGCTCAGCTGATCGCTCGTGAAGGTGTCTACGTGACCCTGCGTCTGCGTTCTGGTGAGATGCGTAAAGTGCTGGCTGAATGCCGCGCGACCCTGGGCGAAGTCTCGAACTCCGAGCACAGCCTGCGTTCGCTGGGTAAAGCTGGTGCCAAACGCTGGCGTGGCGTTCGCCCAACCGTTCGTGGTGTTGCCATGAACCCGGTTGACCACCCACACGGTGGTGGTGAAGGTCGTACCTCTGGTGGTCGTCATCCGGTATCGCCATGGGGCTTCCCGACTAAGGGCGCGAAGACTCGTGGTAATAAGCGTACCGACAAAATGATCGTCCGTCGTCGCAAGTAAATAGAGGGATACGACAGTGCCACGTTCTCTGAAAAAAGGTCCTTTTATTGATCTTCACCTACTGAAGAAGATCGAAGTGGCGGCGGAAAAGAACGATCGCAAACCAGTTAAGACCTGGTCGCGTCGTTCGATGATCCTGCCACAAATGGTCGGTCTGACCATCGCTGTACACAACGGTCGCTTGCACGTCCCAGTTCTCGTGAACGAAGACATGGTCGGCCACAAACTAGGCGAGTTTGCCGGTACCCGCACTTATCGTGGGCACGTGGCAGACAAGAAAGCCAAGCGTTAAGGGGTTAGGAAATGGAAGTAGCCGCTAAGTTGTCGGGCGCTCGAATCTCCGCCCAGAAAGCCCGCTTGGTCGCCGACCAGATCCGCGGGAAGAAGGTGGGCGAAGCGCTCAACCTGTTGGCTTTCAGCAGTAAGAAAGCCGCCGAGATCATGAAGAAAGTGCTGGAGTCGGCCGTAGCCAACGCCGAGCATAACGAAGGCGCAGACGTTGATGACCTGAAGGTCAGCACCGTTTTCGTCAACGAAGGGCGTTCGCTGAAGCGCATCATGCCACGTGCCAAAGGCCGTGCTGATCGCATCGTCAAGCGGTCTTGCCATATCACTGTCAAGGTTGCTGACAAGTAACGGAGTCGAAGAGATGGGTCAGAAAGTACATCCCATTGGCATTCGCCTGGGAATCGTCAAGGAGCACACCTCCGTCTGGTACGCAGACGGTCGGACTTATGCGGACTATTTGTTCGCTGATCTGAAGGTGCGTGAGTATCTCCAAGACAAACTAAAAAGCGCGTCCGTAAGCCGTATCGATATCCATCGTCCGGCCCAAACTGCACGTATCACCATCCACACCGCTCGTCCAGGTATCGTTATCGGGAAGAAAGGTGAAGATGTTGAGAAACTGCGTCAGGACCTGACCAAGCAAATGGGTGTGCCTGTGCACATCAATATCGAAGAGATCCGCAAGCCGGAGCTCGACGGTATGCTGGTTGCGCAGAGCGTAGCTCAGCAGCTGGAGCGTCGCGTTATGTTCCGTCGCGCTATGAAGCGCGCTGTACAGAACGCCATGCGCATTGGTGCCAAAGGCATCAAAATCCAAGTGAGCGGTCGTCTCGGCGGTGCTGAAATCGCACGTACTGAATGGTATCGCGAAGGTCGTGTGCCACTGCACACCCTGCGTGCCGACATCGACTATGCCAACTACGAAGCTCACACCACTTACGGTGTGATCGGTGTAAAGGTTTGGATCTTCAAAGGCGAAGTAATTGGTGGTCGCCAAGAAGAACTGAAACCACAAGCACCAGCGCCTCGTAAAAAAGCTGCTAAGTAAGGGGTACGCCAAATGTTGCAACCTAAGCGTACGAAGTTCCGCAAGCAGATGACAGGCCACAACCGTGGTCTGGCTCAGCGCGGTAGCAAAGTCAGCTTCGGCGAGTTCGCGCTGAAGTCTGTAGCTCGTGGTCGTCTCACCGCTCGTCAGATCGAGTCAGCGCGTCGTGCTCTGACCCGTCACGTTAAACGTGGCGGCAAGATCTGGATCCGTGTATTCCCGGACAAGCCGATCTCCAAAAAACCTCTCGAGGTTCGTATGGGTAAAGGTAAGGGTAACGTGGAATACTGGGTAGCCCAGATTCAGCCAGGCAAAGTCCTGTATGAAATCGAGGGTGTTTCTGAAGAGCTGGCGCGTGAGGCTTTCGCCCTGGCTGCTGCAAAGCTGCCGCTCGCCACCTCCTTTGTTAAACGGACGGTGATGTGATGAAAGCGAATGAACTTCGTGAAAAATCCGCACAGCAGCTGAACGAGCAACTGCTCGGCCTGCTGCGCGACCAGTTCAATCTGCGTATGCAGAAAGCAACTGGCCAGTTGGGGCAGTCTCATCTGCTCTCGCAAGTTAAGCGTGACATCGCTCGCGTGAAGACTGTGCTCAACCAGCAGGCAGGTAAGTGATCATGGCTGAAGCCGAAAAGACTGTCCGTACGCTGACTGGCCGTGTTGTCAGCGACAAGATGGACAAAACCATCACCGTTCTGATCGAGCGTCGCGTTAAGCACCCGATCTACGGTAAATATGTTAAGCGTTCGACTAAGCTGCACGCGCACGACGAAACCAATCAGTGCCACATCGGCGACAAAGTCACTATTCGTGAAACTCGTCCGCTGGCCAAGACCAAGTCTTGGGCACTGGTTGATGTTCTCGAACGCGCTGTGGAAGTCTAAGGACTAGGGGTCGGAGAAATTATATGATTCAGACTCAATCCATGCTCGATGTGGCCGATAACAGCGGCGCTCGCCGTGTTATGTGCATCAAGGTGCTGGGTGGCTCCCATCGTCGTTACGCTGGTATCGGTGACATCATCAAAGTTACCGTCAAGGAAGCAATTCCTCGCGGTAAAGTGAAAAAAGGCCAAGTGATGACTGCTGTTGTAGTCCGCACTCGTCACGGCGTACGTCGTGCTGATGGCTCCATTATCCGCTTTGATGGCAACGCTGCTGTTCTTCTGAACAACAAGCAAGAGCCGATCGGCACCCGTATCTTTGGGCCAGTGACCCGTGAACTTCGTACTGAGAAGTTCATGAAGATCGTCTCGCTCGCCCCAGAAGTGCTGTAAGGAGATCCGACATGCAAAAGATTCGTCGTGACGACGAGATCATCGTGATCGCCGGCAAAGACAAAGGTAAGCGCGGTAAGGTGCTTAAGGTTCTCGCTAATAACCGTCTGGTTATCGGTGGTCTGAACCTGGTCAAGCGTCATACCAAGCCTAACCCGATGTCGGGCGTGCAGGGCGGTATCGTCGAGAAAGAAGCTCCGCTGGACGCTTCTAACGTCGCCATCTTCAACGGCGAAACCAACAAGGCTGACCGCGTTGGTTTCAAAGTAGAAGACGGTAAGAAAATTCGTGTCTTCAAGTCGACCCAAAAAGCGGTTGATGCTTGAACACTGCTAGGTAGATTAGACCATGGCACGACTACAAGAGATTTACCGGAAGGAAATCGCCCCTAAGCTTAAGGAAGAACTTAAGCTTGGGAACGTGATGGAAGTTCCGCGCGTTACCAAAATCACCCTGAACATGGGTCTGGGCGAAGCGATCGGCGACAAAAAAGTCATCGAGCACGCTGTTGCTGACCTGGAAAAGATCACCGGCCAGAAAGTCGTTGTGACCTACGCTCGCAAATCCATCGCTGGCTTTAAAGTCCGTGAAGGTTGGCCGATCGGCGTCAAAGTGACCCTGCGCCGTGAGCGTATGTATGAATTCCTGGATCGTCTGCTGTCGATCTCCCTGCCTCGGGTCCGCGACTTCCGCGGCCTGAATGCCAAGTCCTTCGATGGTCGTGGTAACTACAGCATGGGCGTGAAAGAGCAGATCATCTTCCCGGAAATCGACTACGACAAGATCGATGCTCTCCGCGGTCTGGACATCACCCTGACCACCACTGCCAAGAACGATGATGAAGGTCGCGCCCTGTTGCGTGCTTTCAAATTCCCGTTCCGCAACTGATTGGAGTAGGACCATGGCCAAGATGAGCATGAAAAACCGCGAGCTGAAGCGTCAGCTCACGGTTGCCAAGTACGCCAAGAAGCGTGCAGCACTGAAAGCAATCATCGTTGATCTGAACGCAAGTCCAGAAGCACGTTGGGAAGCTACAGTAGCTCTGCAGAAGCAGCCACGTGACGCAAGCGCTTCGCGCATGCGTAACCGCTGCCGCCTGACCGGTCGTCCACACGGCGTTTACCGCAAGTTCGGCCTCGGCCGTAACAAGCTGCGTGAAGCGGCAATGCGTGGTGACGTACCAGGTCTGGTTAAAGCCAGCTGGTAAGTACTTTCAACGTCCTGGCGGCCTGAATCGCAAGATACTGACCGCCGGTGACCTTGAATCTGGAACAAGCCCCTTTTGGGGCTTGTTTCATTTCCGGAGTGTGTCTAAAATACGCGGCTCGCCTGAGCCCGTGTTTTTTACCCGGAGATTCTCGGCGACATATGTAGCCGCAAGGCTAATTTTTTTGTATTAGGAGCGTCTAGCCCATGAGTATGCAGGACCCGTTAGCGGACATGCTAACTCGTATCCGTAATGCCCAGATGGCTGAAAAGTCCGTCGTAAGCATGCCATCTTCCAAGTTGAAGGTAGCTGTTGCCAAAGTCCTGAAAGACGAAGGCTACATTGCGGGTTATCAGATCAGCAGCGATGTAAAAGCACTGCTGTCCATCGAGCTGAAGTACTTCGAAGGCCGTTCGGTCATCGAGGAAGTGAAGCGCGTTAGCCGTCCAGGCCTGCGTCAGTACAAGTCCGCTGAAGATCTGCCGAAAGTTCGTGGCGGTCTGGGCGTGTCTATCGTCTCCACCAACAAAGGTGTGATGACGGATCGTGCTGCGCGCGCTGCCGGTGTCGGCGGCGAAGTTCTTTGCACTGTGTTCTAAGGGGGGATAAGCATGTCTCGCGTCGCTAAGAACCCCGTTAAGCTGCCAGCCGGTGTCGAAGTCAAATTCGCAGGCCAACAGCTTTCGGTGAAGGGTGCCAAGGGCACTCTTGAACTGAACATCCATTCGTCCGTTGAGATCGTTGAAGAAGCTGGTGAGCTGCGTTTCGCTGCTCGCAATGGCGATCAACAAACTCGCGCAATGGCCGGTACCACGCGTGCGTTGGTAAACAACATGGTCCAAGGCGTAAGCCAAGGCTTCGAGCGTAAGCTCCAGCTGGTCGGTGTTGGTTACAAAGCGCAAGCAAAAGGCACGGTTTTGAACCTGGCCCTTGGCTTCTCGCACCCTGTGGATTACGAACTGCCAGCGGGCATCACTGCTGAGACCCCTAGCCAGACCGATATCCTGATCAAGGGCATCGATAAGCAGCTGGTAGGTCAAGTGGCCGCTGAGATCCGCGACTTCCGTCCACCAGAGCCGTACAAAGGCAAAGGTGTGCGCTACGCGGACGAAGTCGTCCGTCGTAAAGAAGCCAAGAAGAAGTAGGGCATAGCAAATGACCGACAAAAAAGTTACTCGACTGCGTCGCGCTCGCAAAGCACGCCTGAAAATGCACGAACTCGAAGTCGTGCGTCTCTGCGTGTTCCGCTCGTCGCAGCACATCTACGCCCAGGTCATCTCGGCCGACGGCAACAAAGTCCTGGCAAGCGCCTCGACTTTGGATAAAGAACTGCGTGATGGTGCCACTGGCAACATCGACGCGGCCACAAAGGTTGGCCAGCTGGTCGCTACGCGTGCTAAGGCCGCTGGCGTCTCGCAAGTGGCTTTCGACCGCTCTGGCTTCAAGTACCACGGTCGCGTGAAAGCGCTGGCTGATGCTGCTCGTGAAGCTGGGCTGGAGTTCTAAGTTATGTCAAATAACGACCAAAAGCGCGACGAAGGCTACATTGAGAAGCTGGTTCAAGTTAACCGCGTAGCCAAAACCGTTAAAGGCGGCCGTATCTTCACCTTCACCGCGTTGACCGTGGTAGGTGATGGTAAAGGCCGTGTTGGCTTCGGCCGTGGCAAGTCACGTGAAGTGCCTGCTGCGATCCAGAAGGCAATGGAAGCTGCTCGTCGCAACATGATCCAAGTTGATCTGAACGGCACCACGCTGCAGTACGCAATGAAGTCCGCCCATGGCGCTTCGAAGGTGTACATGCAGCCTGCTTCTGAAGGTACCGGTATCATCGCTGGTGGCGCTATGCGTGCTGTCCTCGAAGTTGCTGGCGTTCAGAACGTTCTGGCCAAGTGCTACGGCTCGACTAACCCGGTAAACGTGGTTCACGCCACTTTCAAAGGTTTGAAAGCTATGCAATCTCCTGAGTCCATCGCTGCCAAGCGTGGTCTGACTGTCAAGGAGATCTTCTGATCATGGCTACCGTTAAAGTAACGCTGATCAAAAGCATGACCGGCCGCATCCCTAACCACAAACTGTGTGTTAAAGGTCTGGGTCTGCGTCGCATCGGTCACACTGTAGAAGTCCTGGATACTCCCGAGAATCGCGGGATGATCAACAAGGCTTACTACATGCTGCGTGTAGAGGGTTAATCGATGAAACTCAATGATCTGAGTCCAGCGCCGGGTTCCCGTCGCGAAAAGCATCGTCCGGGCCGTGGTATCGGTAGCGGTTTGGGTAAGACTGGTGGCCGTGGCCACAAAGGTCAAACCTCCCGCTCCGGTGGCACCATCGCTCCAGGCTTTGAAGGCGGTCAACAGCCGCTGCATCGTCGCCTGCCTAAGTTCGGTTTCGTATCCCTGAAAGCCATGGACCGCGCAGAAGTGCGTCTGTCCGAGCTGGCTAAAGTGGAAGGCGACATCGTTACTGTGCAGACCCTGAAAGATGCCAACGTGATCAACGTCAACGTACAGCGTGTGAAAATCATGCTGTCCGGTGAAGTGACTCGCGCTGTCACTATCGGCAAGGGAATCGGCGCCACCAAAGGTGCGCGTTCGGCTATCGAAGCAGCTGGCGGCAAGTTCGAGGAATAAATGGCTAAGCAAGGTGCTCTCTCAGCGCTCGGCAAAGGCGGTATGTCTGAACTTTGGGCTCGTCTGCGTTTTCTGTTCCTGGCGATTATCGTCTACCGAATAGGCGCACACATCCCGGTTCCAGGTATCAACCCGGACCGACTCGCAGACCTGTTTCGACAGAATGAGGGGACCATTCTTAGCTTGTTCAACATGTTTTCCGGCGGCGCGCTGGAACGGATGAGCATCTTTGCGCTGGGGATCATGCCGTACATTTCGGCATCGATCATCATGCAACTGATGACCGCCGTCAGCCCGCAGCTGGAGCAGTTGAAGAAGGAAGGTGAAGCTGGCCGTCGCAAGATTAGCCAGTACACCCGCTACGGCACTGTCGTCCTCGCCCTGGTCCAAGCTATCGGCATGTCCGTTGGCCTGGCTGGGCAGGGCGTTGCGTTCACTGGTGACTTTGGCTTCCATTTCGTCGCGGTATCCACATTTGTGGCTGGTGCGATGTTCATGATGTGGCTGGGTGAGCAGATTACTGAACGTGGTGTTGGTAACGGTATCTCGATGTTGATTTTCGCAGGTATCGTCGCCGGTCTTCCGAGAGCGATTGGGCAGTCTTTCGAGTCTGCACGTCAGGGTGATATCAACATTTTCGCCCTGGTTGCCATCGGTTTGCTGGCAGTAGCGATTATCGGTTTTGTGGTGTTCATTGAGCGTGGTCAGCGTCGTATTGCTGTTCACTACGCCAAGCGTCAGCAGGGCCGTAAGGTCTTTGCTGCGCAGACCAGCCACTTGCCGCTGAAAGTGAATATGGCCGGTGTTATTCCGGCAATTTTCGCGAGCAGCATTTTGCTGTTTCCGGCTTCGTTGGGTACCTGGTTTGGTCAGTCCGAAAATATGGGCTGGCTGCAGGACCTCTCTCAGTCGATCGCTCCTGGTCAGCCGTTGAATATTCTGCTGTTTAGTGCAGGGATTATTTTCTTCTGCTTCTTCTATACGGCGTTGATGTTCAATCCGAAAGACGTAGCGGAAAACCTGAAGAAGTCCGGTGCCTTTATTCCGGGCATCCGTCCAGGTGAGCAGTCTGCACGCTACATTGATGGCGTTCTGACTCGTTTGACCCTGTTCGGTGCTCTATATATGACGGCCGTGTGCTTGTTGCCCCAGTTCCTGGTGGTTGCAGCAAACGTTCCGTTCTACCTTGGCGGGACCTCGTTGCTGATCGTGGTCGTGGTTGTGATGGACTTCATGTCCCAAGTACAATCGCACCTCGTTTCGCACCAGTACGAATCCCTGATGAAGAAAGCCAACCTGAAGGGCTACGGCAGCGGCATGTTGCGCTGAGTACCCCATAAGGTTCGAGGAGTTGGTGATGAAAGTTCGTGCATCGGTGAAAAAGCTGTGCCGTAACTGCAAGATTATTCGCCGCGAAGGTGTTGTTCGAGTAATTTGCAGCGCGGAACCGCGTCACAAACAGCGCCAAGGCTGAGTGTGATCCGCTTGAAGCCCGGCAGCTAGTGCGCTGCCGGGTTGATTATTTGTTATTACAGCGATATTATCTCGCGCCCTATTTCTTGGCTTCCGGGGCGTAGGTAGCTGTCAATTGGAGTCCCACTGAATGGCCCGTATTGCAGGCGTTAACATTCCAGATAACAAGCACACTGTTATCTCGCTGACCTACATCTATGGTGTTGGTCGCACTACTGCGCAGAAAATTTGCGCAGTTGCTGGGGTAAACCCAGCCGCTAAGATCAAGGATCTGAGCGACGAGCAGATTGAACAGCTGCGTGGCGAAGTGGCGAAGTTCACCACTGAAGGTGACCTGCGTCGCGAAATCAACATGAAAATCAAGCGTTTGATGGACCTCGGTTGCTATCGCGGTCTGCGTCATCGTCGTGGTCTTCCAGTACGCGGTCAGCGTACCAAGACTAACGCGCGTACCCGTAAAGGTCCGCGTAAGCCGATCCGCAAGTAATCGCCCCAGCGAATCGACAGGAAAATTATCATGGCAAAACCTGCTGCTCGTCCTCGTAAAAAAGTTAAAAAGACAGTGGTTGATGGCATCGCCCACATCCATGCTTCTTTTAACAACACAATCGTGACCATCACCGACCGTCAAGGTAACGCGCTTTCTTGGGCTACCTCCGGTGGTTCGGGTTTCCGCGGTTCCCGCAAGTCCACCCCGTTTGCTGCTCAAGTAGCTGCTGAACGTGCTGGTCAAGCTGCGCTGGAATATGGCCTGAAAAACCTCGACGTTAACGTCAAGGGTCCAGGTCCAGGTCGTGAGTCTGCTGTCCGTGCTTTGAACGGCTGTGGCTATAAGATCGCCAGCATCACCGACGTGACGCCAATCCCGCACAACGGGTGCCGTCCGCCGAAGAAGCGCCGCGTGTAATCCAGGAGATTGTAAAGAATGGCTCGTTACATTGGTCCAAAATGCAAACTCGCTCGTCGCGAAGGCACCGATCTCTTCCTGAAGAGCGGCGTGCGCGCGATCGAATCGAAGTGCAACATTGAAGCAGCACCTGGTATCCACGGCCAACGCCGCGGTCGCCAGTCCGATTACGGCACCCAACTGCGTGAAAAGCAGAAGGTCCGTCGTATCTACGGCGTTCTCGAGCGTCAGTTCAGCGGCTACTACAAAGAAGCTGCTGGCAAGAAAGGTGCAACCGGTGAAAACCTGCTGCAACTGCTCGAATGCCGTCTGGACAACGTTGTATACCGTATGGGCTTTGGTTCGACTCGTGCCGAATCCCGTCAGCTGGTATCGCACAAGTCGATCAGCGTTAACGGTCAGACCGTAAACGTTCCGTCCTACCAGGTTCGTGCTGGTGACGTGGTCGCAGTTCGCGAGAAAGCAAAAAACCAACTTCGCATTGTCCAAGCTCTCGATCTGTGTGCCCAACGTGGCCGCGTAGAATGGGTAGAAGTAGACACTGAGAAGAAGTCGGGCGTTTTCAAGAACGTTCCTGCTCGCAGTGATCTGTCCGCCGACATCAACGAAAGCCTGATTGTCGAGCTCTACTCCAAGTAAGGGCTAGAAAATAGGTGCATCCATGCAGATTTCGGTAAATGAGTTCCTGACACCCCGCCACATTGATGTGCAGGTTGTCAGTCCAACCCGCGCCAAAATTACTCTCGAGCCTCTCGAGCGTGGTTTTGGCCACACCCTGGGCAACGCGCTGCGCCGCATCCTGTTGTCCTCAATGCCCGGCTGTGCAGTAGTCGAGGCCGAGATTGACGGTGTGCTCCACGAGTACAGCGCCATCGAAGGTGTACAGGAAGACGTAATTGAAATCCTGTTGAACCTTAAAGGTCTGGCTATCAAGCTGCACGGCCGTGACGAAGTTACGCTGACCTTGTCGAAGAAGGGTTCGGGGGTGGTTACCGCTGCCGATATTCAGCTGGATCATGATGTCGAGATCGTTAACCCCGATCACGTAATCGCTAACCTGGCGTCTAACGGCGCCCTGAACATGAAGCTCACCGTAGCTCGTGGTCGTGGTTATGAACCGGCCGACTCGCGTCAGAGCGATGAAGACGAAAGCCGCAGCATTGGTCGCTTGCAGCTTGACTCTTCGTTCAGCCCGGTTCGCCGTATCGCATACGTGGTGGAAAACGCCCGTGTCGAGCAGCGTACTAACCTAGACAAGCTGGTTATTGATCTGGAAACCAACGGTACTCTGGATCCTGAAGAGGCTATCCGCCGCGCTGCAACCATTCTGCAACAGCAGTTGGCTGCGTTCGTCGACCTCAAAGGTGACAGCGAACCAGTGGTAATCGAGCAGGAAGACGAGATCGATCCGATCCTGCTTCGCCCGGTTGACGATCTGGAACTGACTGTACGTTCGGCTAACTGCCTTAAGGCGGAAAACATTTACTACATCGGCGACCTGATTCAGCGTACCGAAGTAGAACTGTTGAAGACTCCGAACCTGGGCAAGAAATCCTTGACTGAAATCAAGGACGTTCTGGCCTCCCGCGGTCTGTCCCTCGGCATGCGCCTCGACAACTGGCCGCCTGCAAGTCTTAAGAAGGACGACAAGGCGACTGCCTGATCGTCGTAATCACCGAACGTGAGTTTGGTAAGGAATGAACCATGCGTCATCGTAAAAGTGGTCGTCACCTGAGCCGTACCAGCTCGCACCGCAAGGCCATGTTTCAAAACATGGCGGTGTCGCTGTTCGAGCACGAGCTGATCAAAACTACACTGCCGAAAGCTAAAGAACTGCGTCGCGTTGCTGAGCCGCTGATCACTTTGGCCAAGACAGACAGCCTGGCTAACCGCCGTCTGGCTTTCGACCGTACTCGTTCGAAAGCTATCGTTGGTAAGCTCTTCAACGACCTGGGCAAGCGTTACGCTACCCGTGAGGGTGGCTACCTGCGCATCCTCAAGTGCGGTTTCCGCGCTGGCGACAACGCGCCTATGGCGTACGTCGAGTTGGTTGATCGCGCTACTGCCGGCGAAGCTGTAAGCGCCGAGTAAGACGACAAGCTGTAACGAAGAACCGGGCCTAGTGCCCGGTTTTTTGTGCCCGTGATAAAAGCGTGTTCGATACAAGCTTCCAGAGATTGTGCTTGGCACTATGGGGGTTGGAGTGTTCGGTAGAAAATATCTATTGATGCCTACAATTTAATGAATTTGTAGACGTCATATTGATGATCAATACTCCTCCCAAGCCGATTAGCCGGCAGTTCCAAGTCCGACCTGAGGGAAATTGAGCATGAGCCAGAATAAAATCCTTACCACCGCCAGCGGCACCCCCGTTGCGGACAACCAGAATTCACGTTCCGCAGGCCCACGCGGCCCGTTGCTGCTCGACGATTTTCATCTGATCGAGAAGCTCGCTCACTTCAACCGTGAAAATATCCCTGAGCGCCGTGTGCACGCCAAGGGTTCGGGTGCCTACGGCACTTTCACGGTCACCCAAGACATTACGCAGTACACCAGCGCCAAGCTGTTCGAGTCGGTGGGCAAGCAAACCCCTACCTTCCTGCGGTTTTCCACCGTAGGCGGCGAGCGTGGTTCGGCAGATACCGAGCGCGACCCACGCGGTTTCGCGTTGAAGTTCTATACCGAAGAAGGCAACTGGGACATCGTGGGTAACAACACCCCGGTGTTCTTCATTCGTGATCCTTTAAAGTTCCCGGACTTCATCCACACGCAGAAGCGCTTGCCGCAAAGCAACCTGAAAAGTGCGCAAATGATGTGGGATTTCTGGTCGCACTCCCCAGAGGCACTGCACCAGGTCACCATCCTGTTCTCGGACCGTGGCATCCCTGATGGCTACCGTCACATGCACGGCTTCGGCAGTCACACCTACAGCCTGATCAGCGCCAAGGGCGAGCGTCACTGGGTCAAGTGGCACTACAAGACCAAGCAGGGCATCAAGAATCTGGCGCCGGCTGAAGCTGCTCGCCTGGCCGGTACTGACCCTGATTACGCCCAGCGTGATCTGTTTGGCGCGATCGAGCGCGGTGATTTCCCGAAATGGCGCGTCTGCATCCAGATCATGACCGAGGCCCAGGCCAACGCTCATTACGAGAACCCTTTCGATGTGACCAAAACCTGGTCGCAGAAGGAATTCCCGCTGATCGAAGTTGGTGAGCTGGAGCTGAACCGTAACCCGCAGAACTACTTTGCTGAAGTCGAGCAAGCCGCATTCGGCCCAAGCAACATGGTTCCAGGCGTCGGCCTGTCGCCAGACCGCATGCTGCAAGGTCGTGTGTTCGCGTACGCCGATGCCCACCGCTATCGCGTTGGCACCAATCACCAGCAACTGCCGGTGAATGCCCCGCGTAACCAGGTGAATAGCTACCAGCGTGATGGTTCAATGGCCTTCGGTAGCAACGGCGGCGCAGCGCCTAACTACGAGCCAAACAGCTACGCCGATGCACCAAAGCAAGCACCCCAGTATGCGGAACCTGCATTGGCTCTGAGTGGCGCGGCTGACCGTTACGATCACCGTGAAGACACTGATTACTACAGCCACGCCGGTGCGCTGTTCCGCCTGATGAACGATGAGCAGAAAGCTTTGCTCACCAACAACATCGCCGGCGCGATGGGTGGCGTTTCCAGTGATGTGGTTCAACGTCAACTGCAGCACTTCTACAAGGCCGATCCGGCTTATGGAGAAGCAATCGCAAAGGCGCTGGGTGTATCGCTTAACTGACTCTAAACGATAAGCAGAACCGCCCTCATTTGGGCGGTTTTTGCGTTATTTCAGCTACATTTCTCCGAAAAACATCACTTTTCTGCCGTTGATCCCGTGACCTTCAAGTCATCATGGTTCAAACTACAGACTTTCAAGCAGGGAGATGTAGGGCGATGCAAGGTCACCCCGACGTAATCGATTACCTCAACACGTTGCTGACGGGCGAACTGGCTGCTCGTGACCAATATTTCATCCATTCGCGCATGTACGAAGACTGGGGCTTTACCGAGCTCTACGAACGTATCAACCACGAGATGGAAGAAGAGGCACAGCACGCCGACGCACTGATGCGCCGTATCCTCATGCTCGAAGGCACGCCGCGTATGCGTCCGGATGACCTGGATGTGGGCACCACAGTCCCTGACATGCTCGCTGCCGACCTGCGCCTCGAGTACAAGGTCCGTGCCGCGCTCTGCAAGGGCATCGAGCTCTGTGAGCAGCACAGCGACTTCGTCACCCGTGAAATCCTGCGGGTGCAGTTGAACGACACAGAAGAAGATCACACCTACTGGCTGGAAAAGCAGTTGGGCCTGATCAAGCTGATTGGTCTGGAAAACTACCTGCAATCGCAGTTCTGATTCCCGTGTCTAGTCCTGAAATAGGTTTACACCTGTTTCAGTCTCAAAACGCCCGATGCACCGCATCGGGCGTTTTGTATTTCAGGG
>NZ_JACARN010000042.1:0-142814 GCF_013386605.1 Pseudomonas sp. IPO3749
GGGTTCGAATCCCTATCTCTCCGCCATTATTGAACAAGACTAAGCCCCTGTAATCGTTGAAGATTTCAGGGGTTTTTTCGTTATCCTGGCTCGTGTTAGGGCATTTTTAGGGCATTTTTACCGACCCTGAGGCCGCTACAAGCCTTGTTTGGCGTTACGAGCCTATTAAATATCGCTTGATATCATTATGGAATGACGTAAGCTTCCGCGAATTTTTTCGGGAAACGGAACTCCAATGACAACGAATGTCTATGACAAGGGCGCGCTAAAAGTAGGTACAGATTCTCGCTGGTCGTTCAACACGGACTATGCTGTGTTCTACATTGACGACAGTGGCTTTGAGAAGATTGTTGATACCACTACTGCTGTGTTCCTTTTCGCCGGCGATTCGCAGGTTATCCAAGCTTGGAAAGAATACCTCTTTGATGAGGGTATCAAAGATGACCCGGGACTGACGGGTATTGCTATGCTGATGGTTGACAAGTC
Source organism: Pseudomonas sp. IPO3749 (assembly GCF_013386605.1). Lineage (NCBI taxonomy): Bacteria > Pseudomonadati > Pseudomonadota > Gammaproteobacteria > Pseudomonadales > Pseudomonadaceae > Pseudomonas > Pseudomonas sp. IPO3749. The sequence goes on from NZ_JACARN010000042.1 coordinate 487, forward strand.
AGACGGCGGCGTGGTATTTGAACACGGACAAGACATTCAGCTTTCGAACAAGATTGGCGACGTTGAACATATGGTCGCCAGTTTTGCTGGTTCGGGGGCAAGGCACGCTGCAGGATGCTGGCGTAGTAACAATTGCGCTGTAAAGTCGGTAGACACAGCTAAGCTGATGGACCCGTACAGTGGCGGCGAAACTAAATATTTTGAACTGGCTACGCAGACGGGCAATCTTACTCAAGACGTTGGCCTTAAAGGCATGAACGTAGCCTTCATGGAAAGGGGAATGGTGATGTACTTAAATAGTGGGCAGAATCCAGTGTCGATACGAGACGCGGCGGCCACTGATGAGCGTGTTAAAGGCGTAGTCAGCCAGGTTGCTCAAGGTTCCGTAGCGTTGAGCGCCCCGTGCGACGCTCAATATATGCAGCCAACTGCTGCAGACAATGAACGACTGAAAAGCGCTCTTGGTCGCGTGATGCGACGCTGAGCGAGCTATCGGTAGTAGTGACGAAGCCCTCGTATTACGGGGGCTTCGTCGTTTTGGGGGGATATGCTGTTTGAGTTCTTGGATGAGTCATATCTCCCTGACTCAAGCTACTCTTCCCTAAAACCCAGCATTTTCGACACGATACCCGCCATGCTCTTGGTGTCCTTCGGTATCCATCTCCCGTAGTGCTTTCTCACCATTGTTGTATCTGCATGCCCGAGTTGACGGGCTACCCATTCGACCGGGACATAACTCGACAGCATCTGGCTGGCAAACGTGTGGCGACATTGGTTAGCACCTCGGTGCCGAACCTCTGCCTTTTTCAGATGGGCAGTGAACCAGTTGCTCAACGTCTTGCCGTTCCAAAGTAGACCGCTGGTCGAACTCCGGAAAAGGAACCTGACCTTCATCTTCTTGGACGTGATGTTGTCGCGCTGGATAACGGTGATCTCTTCGACTACCGCGTCTTTGGCGTCGGCAACTATCTCTCGCATCAGTGCGAGGGCTGGGTCTATAAGCTCGATGACTCGTACCCTGGAGCGTTCTTTGGGGACTTTGAACTCGCCGACGACCAATGCCCGGCGGACGTGCACCAAGCCGGCATCAAGGTCTACGTCTTCAACGGCAAGCCCGATGAGTTCGGAAAGGGACATCCCGGCCCAGCAATTGAACTCAATCATCCGGGTGTCTGGTCGGCGGTCGGGGTCCGTTTTACCGATCAATTCGATCTCGGTGCGACTGAAGGGGTCGGCATGCTCCAGGTCCACATCCGATCCGACGTTACTGATCCTATCGAGCGGGTTGGCCTTCAGGATGCCGTCGCCGAAGGCATCCGCCCACACCCCGCGGACGATGGTGAAAATGTCGTTCACTGTCTTCGGGGCCAAGCCTTGCTTGAGCAGTTGTGCTTGAAACAACTCAATGTCGCTCTTGCTGATGTCGACGATCCTGCGCTTGCCGAACTTCTTTTCTACGTGCACAGCCTTGCTCACATAGTTGATGACGGTGCTCGACGCTTTAAGCGCGCGCTGAACCTCCAGCCAGCGCTCAATACCTTCCTTTACGGTGCGCTTGAGCGAAGGGCCGCCGGTTCCAGTGAACATGGCGGCCCTTGGCGAGTTCGGAAAGTGGGCCGCATAGTCGAAGCGGCCCTCTTTGATTTCCGCGAGAATGGTGCGCCGCTTATTGTCGGCATAGGCGATCGCTGCCTTGTTTACTTTCGAGATCCCTTCCAGGGGTTCCCGGCACCGCTGGCCGTTGAAGATGAACCAGATGCGTAGCTGCTTGCCGTTCATCTCAACGCCGGTCGGCATCTTGTCGATCATAGTTTCCCTTCCATCCAGTGTTCGATAGCGGCGCGGTTGTAGACGATTACGTTGGCCGGGTCATAACGCCAGTGCTTGCCTTCTAGCCACAGGCCTCGTGTGCGGTACTTGCGAACCGCTTCGGTGCTTAGGCCGAAGACTGGGTAAAGCAGGTCCTGCCGAAACCAGGCACCTGGTGTGATGTGGAAGTCGAGTTTTTCTGCTGCGCTCATTGTGCTATCTCCCCGGCGCGCCGGGCGATGCCTTCAGCCTGGCGCTGCTTGCTGCATTGTTGGTGGTTGCCATGTGCTCGTGATTTGTTGCACTTGTCACATATGGTGCCCAGGTCGAGTGGGGCCATTTGTCCTTGGCGGATTCGGACTGTTCGGCGAAGAGCTGTCATGCGGCCTCCTTCAGCGCGTGCGCTTGGCGCCATGGATCGTTCGCCCGCGCCAGGGCGGCCATCGGCGGCGGGCTGACGCTGTTGCCGCACATATGCACCTGCTGGGTGATAGTGAAGGGCTTGCCGTCGGCGCCGTGGGTGATGATGTAGTCGGCCGGGAACCCTTGGGCCTTGTACAGCTCAACCGGCTTGAGCATCCGCAGGCAGATATCGACGATCACGTATGGCGTGCCCTGGACCATCACCGTGACGAGTGCCAGGCGATCCTTGGTGGTGATCGTGGGAGCCGGTGCATCGCAAGCGCTGACGTTCTCGGTGCCGTAGTAGCTGATCAGGAAGGCTGCAACGCGCAGCGCACCAGCTTCATGCTCAGGCGACAGAGTGAGCGATACCAGGGAGCTCTTGCCGCCACCGCCGGCGGTAATGGTCGGTGCCGGTTCTTCCAGGCCCTGGCCAATACTGCCGCCGAATGCCCGCTCCATGAATGCGCTGACCAGGCCGTGGTGCTGACCCCCGGCGCTGATTGTGTGCAGCGGGTCGCTCACGTCCCGTGCATCACAGTTGCCCTGCAAGTGCACCAGGTTCGCCGTTGCCAACTGCTGCTGGCTGCCGGTGTTGGTCACCGTAGTCATTGGATCGCGAATGTCTTTGGCGTGCACGGTGTTGAATCCGCCGTTGGCCTGGATCATCACCGCCGCGCTGACGGACTGGCCGCCGCCGCGGGCAGTGACGGTGCCCACCGGGCCGCAGATATCGTTCACCCCGTGGGAGCGGCGTTTGTTTGCGTCTGAGCCTTCGCCGTGACCAGCCTGGACGATGCAGGCGGATGCCAGTGCGTGCTTCACGCCGCCGGCCACAACGGTGCCCAAGGGTTGATCAACGCCCGGCACCCGTGGCTCTTGTCCTGGGCGCTCGCCGTAGCCTGACTGAATCAGCGTCGGGCTGATCAGTGTCAGCTCGCCGCGATTGGCGCACGTCACTGTGGGCAGAGGTTCGAGCGGGTCGTTGATCCGGTCACTGCCCTGGTGCGTTGCGGGTGCAATCACTGGACTGACAACCGAGAAGGCGCCGCCCTTCGGGTATGAGGTGACGGTGCGCAGCGGCTCGTCGGCAGACTGCACTGCCTCGCCGGACCAATTGGCAATCGGCACAATGAACGGCGACGCGCTGTCGATGACGAACTTCTTCATACCCTTGGCAACGCGGCGCAGCGTGGCCTCGGCCAAGTCTTTCTTCCGCCCGAAGATGCTTTTGCCCAGGTCGCTGAAGTCGATGCAGTCAGCGGCGGTCTTCCACTTCTGCTGGCCTTTGACCGGGTTCTTCGCGTGAGTTGGTTCAGGCCACACCACCGGCAGGCCGTCGCACCGAGCGATCATAAACAGGCGCTCCCGGCTGGTCGGCGCGCCGAAGTCGCATGCCCTGATCACCTTCCACTCTACGACGTAGCCCATGCCTTCCAGCAGGGCCACAAAGCGGCGCCAAGTGCGGCCGCGTTGCTTTGGGTCAGGCACAAGGAACTGATTAGACACCGGGACTTGCTCGCCCGGCGCTGCCACACGATTGGTGGTCTTTCCCTTCTTGGTTGGGTGCGGTACCTGGTCCAGCGTCACCACGCGCCCGGTGTTCTTGTCGCGCTTGGCGATCAACCGGCCCCATTGCAAAATCTGTTTGACGTTCTCCAGGCTGATCACCCTCGGCCGCTTCTTGCCTCCCCACTTGAGGCCGATCCACGACAGGTTGCGGATCTCGCGCTTGCGTGGCTGGCCGCCGGCGGCCTGGCTGTGGTGTGTGCAATCTGGCGACATGTGGAACCAGCCCACGGCCTTGCCTCCGCACTCAGTGTCAGGATCCCCCTCGAAAACGTCGGTGGTGAAGTGCTGGGCGCCTGGGTGGTTGACGGTGTGCATGCTGATCGCCTGCGGGCTATGGTTCTTCGCCACGTTAACCGCGCGGCCCAGGCCTATCTCCAGGCCGGTACCGGCGCCGCCGCCACCACAGAAGAAGTCCACGATAACTTCAGCGTCTTGGGCGTTGAAGCCCAGGCCGTATTGGGTCTTGAAGTCGAATGGTTGTTTTTTGGAAGAGGTCATGCCACGTACCTCCGGCGGTGATTGCTCTGCATCAGGGCCATCAGTTGCGAGAAAAACGCCTGTGATGCGTATACCGCTGGCAGCGGGATAATGGTTTCGGTCATTGGATGGACGCCGCGCAGGCACTCCCAGGCGTCTGGGTGCTTTGGCATCAGATCGCGGCGTTCCGTAGCTAAGGCCACCATGTCCGCGAAACTCACGCAGGCAGGTAGGTCAGGCAGGATGTTGAATCTTTCGCAGACGGCGAGCCATATCTGGTGCTCGATGTACTTGTATTCAGGCAGCACGGCCTTGAGTGGGCGTGTCATGTCGCCAATGTAGGCTTCGGTTGCGTCGTGCAGTAGCGCCACGAGCTGGTGTTTGGTGGGTACCAGGCTGGCGACGATCAAGCTGTGCTGCGCCACGCTGTAGTGCGTGCGGGTGTGGCCGTTGAAACGGCACAGGTTCGACAGTGCGTGAGCAATATCTAATGGTTTGATCATTCCGGCGGTTGGCCGCAGCAGGTCGAACTGCTGGCCGCTGTGGGTGAGGATCCAAGTCATTGTGCACCTCCCGATTGACCGCGCCGTTCACCGGGGTTTGCTCCGGCAAGTTCATGGTCAAACGGAACGCGAAAACCTGCTGCATTGCGGTGGCCGCCGCCACCGTACTGACTAGCAATCACCGATACGTCCATACCTTCATCGGTGCTGCGGAGGCTGAACGACCTGCCGTTCGGGGTATCCCAGTAGCAGGCGGCAAACGGCTCGCCCTGGGCCATCAAGGCGCCTGCGTCACTTGTTAATGTGTAGGGCAGGCTCGCTGCGGGTACATCGTACCCGCCGATCATCAGGCGGCGCTTCGTCACGGCGACCAGCTCGGCCACGTCCTTATGATGTTTGCGCTCGATCGCTGCACCATCTGAGCGAAGGGTCTGGACGTCGGCAGCCATAAGCTGATCCCAGACTTCGAAGTCGTACGGGTAGCTAAAGAGGTTGGCTTGAATCTCTCGGGTGCCATCCAACTTGAACAGCCACAAGTCCCGATCCTGGATGTGACGGAGTAGTTGCGGTGGCTCTTGGTCGGGAAAGTAGTGGTCCCAAGCGAGCATCGCGCCGCTGCGGCTCATATCAAAACAGCAGGCTATTGCCGGGCAGTTTTTAGAACGAGCAAATGCGTGTGCTGTTTTCCATCCGAGCAAATCGAAGGCGTCTTCCTCAACCCCAGCGTGGAATTGTTCGAAACGCACTAGGTCATCGGCTGCACTTTTATGATGGTCGAGCACGATGATGCTGTTGGCCGCGACCGCCAGTGCCCGTAGCACGTCGTACTTGTAGCTGAAGTCAACGACGACAACGTCTTTGCCGGTCACGTCCGGTGGCTCTTGACCGTAAACACCTGGAACGAATTCGACATCGCTACCGAGAGCTTTGCGAACAACCCACGCAGCGCCGAAACCATCAGCGCAGTTACCGTGGTAGATGCACATTGTTTTCATGCTGCATCCTCCAGCGATTTAACGGGGACTGGCTCGACCTGGGTTAAAATTCGGTTGCTTAGATTTTTCAGATTGAGTATCTGAGCGCTGGTCCTAACCTGGACGGGTTGAGACCCCTTGAGTGGGCGCCAGGTTTTCAAGGCGAGATCGAGAGTGATGGCGACCTCTTCTAATAGCTGATGGTCGGAGATGGTTACAGGAGCCCCCAAACGCACCTGGAAAGTGGATATGGTTTCGTTGAGTTTCGCTATTTCGGTCTGGTGGGTAATTTCTGCTTGATGAAGGTCAAGGTTCAAAGTCTCCACTTTCCAGAGCTGGAACGTCCTTCCGTTATCTACGCCGCGCTGATAGCTGCGGTTCAATGCGCGTACTAGCGCTTTACGGATAAAAAAAACCAGAGCTGCAAAACCGAGCAGCATTCCGACTGCGATAACGATAAGTTGTGTTGAGTGCATGTGCTGTGACCTCAAATTAGAGCCCGCCGCCGGACAGTTTTGGTGAGAGGACGGCGACGGGGTGTTGCAGGTGGTTAACCCAGGTTAAAAGTGCCGATCGTCAAGGTCGCGGAACCGCCGACTTCTTGTTGAACGACTTGTTTGAACTCTTGCGCCAGGTCTTCGCGCAGTTGTGCTTCGCCAATCCAGCGCAGGCGGAGTGCAGGTTTGTCACCGCCAGTCAGTACGGCTACGCGCAAGCGGATGGTGCGTGCGACCAAGCCCTCGTAAGGGACTACGGTGAACAGGAATTCAGCCGGCAGCCCTTCGGCCGACTTGGCTTCAATCTGGTCCATCGCCGAACGGGACGCGCTCATGTCGCCAACTACGTGTTCGCTCTTACGCGCTTGCTCGATGCTGATGGAGCGAATCGCTCCAGCTGCTTTGCGCAGGTCAATTTCTTTATCGTCAGCATCCAGGGCCTTGAGGTTCGGTGCCCAGTCCTCGATCCAGTCGCTGAGATCCTTCTGGGCGTGCTGGCGTTGTGCGGCAGATTCAAGTGCCAGGAACGCGGCAGTCTTTTTCAGGCCGAGGGTTGCTGTGTAGTCGCCATGGCCTGGCTCTGCTGCGGTGCCGAGGTTGAAGTAAACGGTGCAAGCCATCGAGTCACCGTCTACAAAGCCCGCGACTGCTGGACCTTGGGCTGCTATCACGTAGTCCGCAAAGTCTTTCAGCGAATGCGTTGCCAGAGCGCCCCGGAAGCGGCTGCGCAGTTCCTGAAACTTTTCAATGCTATGGATCTTGACGTCGGCCGGTAGCGCCAGAACTGGCGTGAAGGTGCCCAAAGATTTGGCGTGGGCGAGCAGGGCGGTGTCTTGAATGATTTGAATTGCACGAGCTTCCATTGAATCTATTCCTGTTTTGGTGAGAGGTATGTAGCGGTGAAGCGTTACGACTTGGCGTGGATCGGAGCATCCTCACGGGAAAACATCTGATCGGCGTGAGGAGTCTCGGGAAACAGCGTGAGGCGGCCGCCCGAGCCGACATGCATCGGCGTGTCGAGTGTGGTGTCTTCGCTGCGGCTGCCGCGTTTGGTGGGTACCTTGTAGGCGAGCTTGTGGTTGACGGTTACCTGGTGGCTGTCGGCGATCTGTTTCATCGTGAAGGTCACTGTGACGGTGCCGACCTTCTTGTTGTCGACGACGCCGGCGGCGACTTCCGAAAGTGCGTGCCCGATTTGGTTGGCGAAGACGCCGGCGTTGAGTTCGCCAATAAATTCGGCGGTGTTGGTAGCTTTCATGTGCTGTGCCTCATTGGTGCGTTGCTGTTTGCCCCTGGTCGGCAGGGGCTACCGTCTAAATCAGGCCGCTTGCTTCGTCGCTTGGGCGTCGAGGTAGTCGGCCAGGTCGTGCAGGTAAACGACTGGCTTGGCGCGGGCCGAGCAGTGCAGCCGCTTGACCACCAACTCGATCCGGCCGGCCTTGATTTCGCTCATCAGGTAGCGGTCGGTTCGGATGTGCGTGAAGTACTGTTCACGCACGGCGGTCAAAGTCGGGCACGGCGTGGCGAACTGGCGCCGAAGTTGCTCTAAGGTGGTGGTCACGCGCGCTCCTCCCCATGCCCCTCCTTTTGGGGCACCAACTTGAGTCGGATCAATTCGGCGAGACCTTCTTTGCTCTTGCCCTTGGCCGCAGCCAGGACGTTGCCATTGGCGTCCGCGATGACGGCGCCGTATGGGTATTCCGGGCACTTGACCGGAGTCACGTAGGCGACTTGGCCGTCACTTATCACCGCGTCAACGCAGCGGAACACCTCGGCCAATTCGACCGAAACGCAGGGCAATGACTCCAGCAGCCCGACAGCTTCGGCTGTTGCGCCAATCAGCGTGGCGCGGCTGATCACCGTTGGATGGTTGAGGAACATCGGCACCAATTTCAGGGCGCCTACAGCGGAGTTGATGGCGTTCGGCGTCTTCATGCTGCGGCGTCCTTCTTGGTGATGGTGATGTTCAGCTTTTTTGCGATCCAATCAACGCCAGACTCTTTCACCATCACCACTGCGTAGTGGGTGTATTTGCGAAGCGTTGAGTTCCAGCGACTGCGTGGGTCTGAAAACAGATGGCCACGGTCGCGGTGCGCGCTGGCGAGGTCGCCGGTGGAAGTCAGAACGCCGAGTTCCCGCAACCTGGTGCGGAAGGCGCGGGGCTTTAGTCCGAGCAAAGTGGCTGTTTGGTCCAGGGTGCGGTTCATGGCGATGACCTCAGGCTGACTGCTGTTCGGCGCGCTGGTGGCGTTCGCGAATCATGAGGAACACCTCGTCCAGCGAGCGTAGGAAGCCCTCGACCGTGCCAGAGTTGGGCAGCGTCAAATCGGCGGAATTAGCTGCGATTCCGGCCTCGCTGATGTGTGGGTTCACCGTCAGGGCATTGGGACGAAGGATATGGATGACCGTACCGCCCCGGCGGCGGATCAGGTCTGCTTCGTTTTCGAAGCGCACGTCGCTGACTACAAAGCCGAGCACGGCACCCAGCGCCTTGGTCATGTATTCAAGGTTCTGTTCCGCGAGCTTCACCCAGACATCCGGGTGCACGGTATTGCGTGCCCACTCGGTGCCCATCGACTGCATCAATTGGCGCGGCGAGCAGTCCAGCCAGCCGAGTGGCTGCTCTTTGCGATCACCTTCAAAGTCGGTTGGGTCGAGGTTGAAGATTGCCATCAGGCCGTCACGGAGTGGGTCGGCGAAGGCGTATTGCTCCAGCAGGTAAGTCCGCGCCAAGTGTTCGGCGGCAGTTGTCTTGCCCGAACGAGCGCGGCCGGTGAGACCAATTAGGATCGGTCTCATGCTGCGTCGCCTCCCCATGGGGCCTGGTCATCGTTTTCGACGGCTACGGGGGCGGGTGCAATGGTGGCGCGACCCACATTGACGATGACCAACAGGCCGGTACTGCGCTGGATACGTTCTACGGCGGCTGGGCCGATTGCCGCTGCTGGGTGAAGGTAGACCGGGCAGCGGGTGTTGCTGTGCTGTGTCGTTTGCATGTCTCGTACTCTTTGGTGAAAGGTAACGGTGCAAACGATACAAATACGTATTGATTCAGTCAATACGTATTTGAATTGATTTTATGGGCGTGCAAAAAAAAGACCCACTGAATGCGGGTCTATACGCGTCTTCTGCTGTTTAGAATATTTCGAGCTTTGAGAAAACCACGCCGCATATGATGGCGTCCGGACCGAGCTCGATGATTGGCTCCGGCCACGAGGGGTTTAATGGCTTGAGAAAGCGTCGGCTGCCTTCCATCACCAATTGTTTGAAGGTGGCCTCCTGGCTATCGACCAGCTTCGCAATAACCAGCGATCCGTTTTCAGCGTCCTTGGATGGATCTACGAAAATGATGTCCCCGTCACGAAAAGAGCGGCGCTCGTGCTGGTTAAACATCGACAGTCCTCTTACCCGCAAAGCGTAACTTTGACTGCTGTGGGATGCTGCACAGGGCAGCCAGATCTCGGCGTCGTCAAGTGTCCTGACATCTTCAACTTCGCACCAAGCTCCAGCCTGAACCCAGGAAATCAGTGGTACATATCCCTTGACTGCGGGCCCGGGCTCAACATTGGATTTAGTAGTGGCGGAGGGGCTGAGTTGATCCGAGTCATGCTCTTTCGGGCTATCTCCCCTCCAAAGCCAATTGCTGGTGACCTTTAAAGCTTTCGCTATTTTCTCAACATTTTGATGGCGGGGGCTGGCGACAGCATTTGTCACGATCCTGTGTATCGTCGGCTGGGGTACCCCAGAGCGGCGGCCAAGCTCGCCCTCTGACAAGTTCATCTCTTGCATGCGCTGAGCAATGCGATCGCCAATCACTTTTTTTCTGCCTTGATTCATAAACGTATCGAGGATTGTATTGAATCGTTCAATACGTTTGTGTATTGTTGTCTCCAATGCGAAAGCGCATCGGTGAATCATATGACTATTCAACAAATGCTCGCGGAATTGCTGAGCGCGGGGTTTTCCCAGCGTGTCATTGCGGAGCGAGTGGGCACGACGCAACCAACTATAAACCGGGCAGCCAAAGGTGCGGATGTACGGTATGTCACTGGGAAGGCTATTGAGTGCCTTTACTTCCAGGAAAAAGACGCTGCAGGTCTTAAATCTGCAGCTTGAATGGGTGCCGGAGCTGGGGCCTCTCACCAAAGATCCCCCAGTCCGGCTACGACGATACACAGCACATGCACATCGGTCGTGGTCGTAGGATAGGGCGTGCCCGTTTCTATGGCTAGACCGTAAACGGGGTAATTACGGTTATGAGTCGAACAGAACAATCTCCGGCCAACGTGCCGGTTCTTCCACTTCGCAAAGCAATCTATCGCGCGGCGCACGATTATCATGGCGGTGTCACCGCTCTGGCGCTTGATATGGTGATGGATTACGACAGCCTGCAAAAGAAGGTCAAGCATGACTTCGAACAGCGGTGGCTAGATCCAGATGAGCTTGAAGAGTTGATCCGCTTGACGGGCAATCCGTTGTTACTGGATGCGCTCATGAGGCCGGCGGGCATGGTCTGGTACAAGCCCGAAGCCGCTGCGCCAACTAAAACCGCATTGCTCGCTGTGAGCAAGGTGCTGCACGAGACGGGTCTCTTCGTATCCAGTATGCATGATGGTGCGGCCGACAATATCTGGGAGCCACGCGAGGTGCAGCTGCTGGAGAAGCACGGCGCCGACGTGATCCGCGCAGTACTGGGCATTATGGCCGGGGCCAGGGAAGCAATGGAGGCCCGTCAGCATGACTGACAGCATCGACGTGGCCAACGACCAGGCCGAGTACTTTCTTCAGGTCGCGCTGGACCGCCGTCCGCGGCCAACGTGCGCCGTCAGTGCGCAGTTCTGTGAGGATTGCGACGAACCCATCCCGTTACTTCGTCAACAGGCAGTCCAGGGTTGTGCGACCTGCGCCAGTTGTCAGGGGTTGCGGGAGCGGCGGCGATGAGTGAGCAATCCACCAGCACAGCGATATCGTCCTGGGCGCGCCGCTACATCGAAACCTTCAACCTTGCCCTGGTCCCGATTGACCCAGGCGAAAAGGCGCCGAAGGGTATGGGCTGGAACAAGCCGGGCGGTTACATCACCGACCCGGTTGCCGCCGAAGCATTCTGGCAACGCAATCCCAATCACAACCTGGGCGTAGTACTCGGGCCAAGCCGCGTCTGCTCGTTGGACGTTGACGATGTGCAGTGGACGCGGTTTGTGTTGTTCGACCAGATGGGCCTCGATCTGGATGCCATGGCGGTGGTCTATCCGACCATCGTGGGCAATCCGTTGCGGTTCCGCGTGCTGTTCAAAATGCCGGATGACATCGATCTGACGCGCCACTCGCTTTCGTGGCCCAATGAGAAAGACCCTGATGGGTCTATTCACAAGGCATTAATGGCTCGGGCCAGGGCTGCGAAAGAGCAGGGGGATGCAGCTGGTGAGGCGGCTGCAAAAGCGGAGGCCGAGGAGTACAAGCGCTTCACTGTGTTTGAGCTGCGTGCGGGCCTGGTGCAGGACGTATTCCCGCCATCAATCCATCCCGGCACTGGAAAGCCTTATTCATGGCGCACTCCGCCGAATGGTGCTGATGGTCTGCCAGTCCTGACCAACGAATTGTTGAACATTTGGCAGAACTGGGGTGTGTTCAAGCGCAACGCCGAGGCCGCGTGCCCTTGGGCGCCGAAGCCAAAGAAGCCCGTTGCGAAACCTATCAAGCGCGCTCCGCCCGCTGACGGCAAGCCCTCGGTGATTGATGAGTTCAATCGCTGCCACGATGTTGAAGAGCTATTGCGCGTTCACGATTACATCAAGCGTGGTAATAAATGGTTGTATCCACATAGCAGCACCGGGCTACCTGGTGTGACGGTCACCGACCGCAAGGTCTATTCGCACCACGGCGCGGATCCGCTGGCTAATGGTCACCAAAATGACGCGTTTGAGGTGTTTTGCCTGCTAGATCACGATGGCGACCAGTCGAGGGCAGTGAAGGAGGCCGCCCGAATGTTGGGCATGCAGCATGCGGCGCGCCCAGCCCCACAAGATCTTCCCCCATCCCCATCGTCGGATGCCGGCCAGCAGGACTCCAGCGTGGCGCCCGGTGAGGCCGCTCCTGCTGCAGATGGGGGGGCGGGGGAGGTGCTGACCTACGAGCAAGTGCTGCGCCGATACGTGCTGGTCGAGGGCACCACGCATGTGTGGGATCTTGATAAGGCGCGGGTGATGAAGAAAACCGCGTTTGAGGCTCGCGTTGGCAAGCCATTGGCAAAGCAATGGGTAGACGACACCAGTAAAAAGCTGATTTCGGATGACAAGGTCAAGGAGATCGAGCAAGCCCGCAAGATGGCGGGCAAGAAGGGTGGTGCGCTGAACCTTGAGCCGATTGAGCGCTATGTCTATATCGACGGCACCAAGGACGTTTGGGACCGCGAAAAGAAGCGGCGTGTTCCTGAGGGCGCGGTAAAGATGGCCCTCGGTGATATGTACGGCATGTGGTTGAACAGCCCGGAGCGGCGCGTGGTTGACGTGGAGAACATCGTGTTCGACCCGACAATGACCAAAGATCCAAATGTCTATATCAACACCTTCGACGGACTGCCCATGGAACCGAGCCGCGATGACGCGGCGTGCGAGAACCTGCGGTGGTTGATCTCTTTCCTGTGCAACCACGACGAGTCGTCGAACGATTGGCTGGTTCGGTGGTTGGCATACCCGTTGCAGCACCTGGGTGCGAAAATGGATACGGCAGTGTTGGCTCACTCGACTATGGAGGGCTCGGGCAAAAGCCTGCTGTTCGCTGACGCCTTTGGGCTGCTTTACGGCCAATACGCGGCCACGGTCGGGCAGACGCAACTGGAGAGCAACTTCAACGCCTGGCAAAGCCGCAAGCTTTGGGCAGTGTTTGAGGAGGTGGTGAGCCGTGACCAGCGTTACAACCAGGTGGGCAAGATCAAGCACCTGGTCACGGGCAAGACGGTGCGCATGGAGTCAAAGTTTATCAATGGTTGGGAGGAGGCCAACCACATGAACGCCGCGTTCCTCAGCAACGAGATTATGCCTTGGCCAATCGCGCCCAGTGACCGGCGAATGTTGGTGTTGTGGCCGATGGAGACGCTTCCGGTGGAGCGCCAGAAGGCGGTGGGCCGCGAGCTGGAGAATGGTGGCGTCGCGGCTCTGTACGCATGGTTATTGTCCGTCGACCTGGGCGACTTCGACCAGCGCACCAGGCCGCCCAGCACTGAGGCGCGCGAGCGGTTGGTGGCATTGAGTCGTGCCAGTTGGCAGACTTTCCTGTTCCTCTGGCAATACGGCGAGCTTGGGCGCGGTATGTGGGGCGCTTGTTTGTCGACCGATCTATACGCGATGTTCCTGGAGTGGTGCCACCGCAACAAAGAGCATGTGATGAGTCAAACAAAGTTCTCGCTTTTCATCAGCTCGGAGGTGGATAAGACCCGCGCTATCCCATGGACCGACGGCAGCAATCGCAAGTTTGGGGCCTTCTTCTTTCCTCGCGATGAGCAGGCTTCCCAGCCCCCATCAGTCAGTTCAGCCGATCTGGGCAAAGCGGTGGTTGCCTGGCGTGCTGCGGCGCGTCTGGCGGGCTGGAGCGTCGACAGCTGGGACCATATCAAGGCGGCTGCAGCATGAGTCCGCCCAAAAGTGTGTTGGGTGTGTTGGGTGTGTGTTGGGTTGATTATCGATACCCCACACAATTTCAAGCCTTCTATTTCGCGGCTTTCCGGCTTGTGTGTTGGGTGTGTTGGGTTTGGGGTCGCGCACGCGCATGGGCTGCGTTATTTGAATCCATGGCATCAAGATTTGTTTTTCATGCGAGGACCGTTAAACCCAACACACCCAACACACCCAACACAAAACATATAAGGCTATTGAATTTAAAGGCTTTTGTCTGTGTTGGGTTTGTGTTGGGTATGGCGTTTTGTGTGTCGGGTTGGGTTTTGAGCGGGGAAGCATTGCGATGATCGAAGAAATTGAAACACTGTTGAAGCATTGGGGTGAGCAATGCCGCTGTAATGGCGAAGGCGGTGGGATGGGAAGTCCCATGGCCACGATCATGGAATGGGGTGGCTGTGCGCCTCGTGGTACTCCAGGCTCCCGCATTATCCTGGGCGCCGGTGCTGGTCCTGATAGTGTGACTCAGGAGGTCGCTGCCGCATTGTCTGAGATTGGGCGCCAAGATGAGCGCGGGGAGCGCCTGGCGCGGCTGGCAGCTCGGCGTTATGGAGATGATCCGACACCAAGCTGGCTTATGCAGATGAATCAGGCGGGCTTTTCCTCGACGGCCCGTCAAACGTATTACGACCTGGTTCATGCGTTGCACCTGAGGTTGTTGCAAGTGTTGACCCGGCGTGCCGAGGCCCGGAATCACATTGCCGTTCGTCGGATCGGACAGTCTCAAAGTATCCTCAAAGTTGCGTCAAAGCTGCGCCGAGTGAGTTAACCGAAATTGCCCCCTTTTCGGTTCCGTACTCAAGGGGTAAAAAGTCCCCACGATATGGAATTTGCGCCTTGGCGCTTACCTAGCACGTGCTGTGCAGCTTCACCCGGCGTCCCTGAGCCGGCCACTTGACCCCGCTTCGGCGGGGTTTTTATTTTCAACGTACGGCGCAACCGGTAAGGACAGAACATGACGAATGAACAACAGGCCCTGGCCGAGATGCCGATCTGGTTAGTGATTGTCCTTGCCCTGGTTGGCGGCGTCTCTGGGGAGATGTGGCGGGCAGACAAGGAAGGGGCGCGGGGCTGGGCTTTGGTTCGACGCCTGGCTCTTCGGTCGGGTGCCTGCGTGGTGTGCGGGGTTTCGGCGATCATGCTGCTGTACGCGGCGGGCATGTCGATCTGGACGTCGGGCGCCCTAGGATGCTTGACAGCAATGGCAGGGGCAGACGTTGCCATTGGGCTTTATGAGCGTTGGACGGTCAAGCGGCTGGGCCTGAGTGAGTCAGCAGCGGCCAACGGTGACGCGAGGCCTTGAGGGTACGGGAGGTGGGATCATGCTGCGGCTTGAGATGCGAGACAACATCGACAAGATCGTGAAGGAGATGCGTGGCCTCAGTCGGTCAAAGGTGCCACTTGCCGCCGCTAAGGCGCTGACCTTCACCGCCGAACGGGTCCAGGCTGCCGAGAAAGCCGAACTCGCCCGAGTCTTTGACCGGCCCACACGCTGGACGCTCAACTCTATCTTCAAGCGGAGCGCTACGCCGAACCGCCTGTTTGCCCGCGTGTGGGTCAAGGACGAAGCCAGCTCAGGTGTGCCGGCCTCCAAGTATTTGCCGGTGCATATCGACGGTGGCAATCGACCACACAAGCGTTTCGAGAAGGCATTGATCCATTACGGCTTAATGCCAGCTGACATGTACGCAGTACCTGGTCGGCGTGCTCGAATGGATGGCAACGGCAACATCAGTCGCGGCCAGATCGTGCAAATCCTGTCGGCCTTGGGCGCAGCTGAGCGGGTATCTGGCTTCATGGCTAACCGAACTCAGCGCAGCAGGCGCCGCAACCGCAACGCGCCGGAGTACTTCGCGGGTCGCCCTGGTAATGGCACTGGCCCAATGGGTATCTGGCAGCGTGTCGGCAGTGGAGCCCGGCCTATTCTGATCTTCGTCAAGCGGCCAACGTATCGTCGTCGGTTCGACTTCTATGGCATCGCCAATCGTGTGGCTCGGGTCGAGTTTGAACCGTTGTTCAGGCGCGCCTTAGCGCGGGAGATGGAGAGGAGCTGACCCTCGGCAGGCTTCCTGTTTTTTTTGTCAGAATCTGGAGTTTTATCAATGATTTGGCGACCTTTGGTGTTGACAGGGGCGGGTATGCCTCTGAATCAATGGGTCCTTCTGGCGAATCCTCTGAACGGGGTAATTCGAACCCCGACTTTTTCACAGATTCAACCTGACATAGGGGGTTCCGCTTCCATGTCCGTCATAGGGCCAGACTATGCCAACCCAACGTGAAGTCGCTGATCACCTGGACATGAGCGAGCGAAATGCCCGCGATGTGCTCAAGGCGCTGGATCTGGATTGGCAGACCGCAAGCCTGGATGAGATACGCACGGCCTACATCCGCGACCTGCGCGGTAAAGCCGCTGGGCGCGGGGGCAGCCAGCTTGAACAGCTCAACAGAGCGCGGATCGATGACCTGCAGCAGAAGTCGGCCAACGGACGGTTGGCATATCACGAAAAGCTGAGATCACTGATCCCGGCAAGTGAGGCTGAACGGGTGCTGTCCGACTGGGCCAGCTTCGCAAACCGGGAATACCTGGGCGGCCTTGAACGAATCATTCAGGAAATCGAGAACGTGCAGAAACTCACGGTAGATCGAACAGTGGTGGCCAAAGTTGCTGGACCTACAACCGAGCGAATTGCAGGCTACGCGCGAAAACTTGGCGCGGAGCTTGTCGGCAGCAGCGGGGAAGTTCAACCCGCCCCGTGACATCCCGACCGCGCATTACCTGAGCACCGAGTTTTACCTGCCCGCTGAGAGCGGTGTGTTGCACGGGCTCTACGACTTCCAATACACACCCTATTTTCTCGGCGTTGCCGCTGCTCTGGATGATCCACGGGTGAGCGAAGTTGACCTGATGAAAGCGGCCCAGATCGGCTGGACGTGGTTCCTGATCGGCTACTTGTTCAAGTTCATCCACAACCTACCGCGCCCGATCATGATCCTGTTTGCCAAGGAGAAGGACGGTAAGAACTTCCACGACGAAAAGCTCAAGTTCGGCGTCAATGCCAACACTGAGGTGGCGAAGCTGATGCCGGTTGATGTTAGCCGTACCTCCGGCAATCGTTGGGACCATAAGACTTTTCCGGGCGGATTCCTCAAGCTGGTGGCCTCTAACTCGCCCGGCAACGTTAAATCTACGTCTTCGGTGGGCCTGTCAGTGGTTGAGGAGCCTGACGATACCAGTGACGACGTGAAGGGGCAGGGCGATGCCATCGCGCTGCTGGAAGAGCGTGGCAAGCGCTATCCCGGTTCCAAAATGCTGGTAGGCGGAACGCCGGCGATCAAGGGCGCGAGCAAGACCGAGGCACGCTTGGCTCAGACCGATTGCCGGGTGTTGCCGGTCATCTGCCATTCATGCGGCCAGGCTCACGTGCTGGACTTCGCCCATATCAAGTGGCTCGACATCGAGGAGGAAGCGACGCCTCATGAGATCTACGGCCGCGCGGATCCTGACACTGCCGGCTACGGTTGCCCGCACTGTGGCGAGATCTGGGACGACTATCAGCGTAAAGAGAACATCCGCAACACGGTGTTCAAGGCGGTAGACGCTGGCGACCCTTACTGCGGTTGGGTGCCGACCAAGCCCTTTGCCGGACGTGCCGGGTTCATTGAGTTGAATGAACTGTATGCCTGTTTGCCCGGTACCAGCCTGGCCGACATCGTGCGCGAAAAGCTCAACGCCGAACATCAGGCGTCAATGGGCAACCTGTCGCTGCTGATCAAGTTCGTCAATCAGAAGCAAGGCCGTGCCTACGAGTACAAGTCAGACCTGCCCGAAGCCGACAAACTGGCCGAACGCGCCGAGGACTACCCGGAGATGTACGTCCCCATGGGCGGGATCGTGATCACCGCCGGCGTCGACGTGCAGCACGACCGCTTGGCTGTGGTGATGCGCGCCTGGGGTAGGGGTGAGGAATCTTGGTTGCTTTACTGGGGTGAAATCTACGGCGAAGTGGTGTTGCCTGACCAGGGCGTCTGGCTGGATCTGGAAAAACTGCTGTTTGCGGCGATTCCACACGCCTGCGGCGCCAAGCTGAAGGTGTTGGCTACGTCACTCGACACCTCCGACGGCACGATCACCCAGGACGCCGCTTATGCGTTCTGCCGCAAACACCAACGCAACGGCGTGATGGCGATCAAGGGTGCGAGTGAACGCGGCAATACCCGCGACGATGAGCGCCGGGAGATCTTCAGCGCGCCTCGGCAGGGCGTTGATACCGACAAAGAGCAAAAGGCATCGAAGTACGGCCTGCGCCCTTACATCGTCGGCACGTCCCGGGCCAAGGATCTGTGGATCGAGGGTCGGCTGCCGTTGACCGGTGATGGTCCTGGCCGCATGCACTTTTACAAGACGGTGCGCCCGGATTACTTCCGGCAGATCACCGCCGAAGTGAAGGCGCCCAGTCGTCGGCACCACTACCGCAAGGTGTGGCAGAAAAAGGCCGGTGAGCCGAACGAAGGCACGGACTGCGAAACGTACGCCTTGCACGCGGCTCGCTCTCTGAAAACGCATCTACTGCAGGAGCAGGATTGGGCGGCACTCGATGCGCAGATCCGACAGGGTGGGTTGTTCGATCAGCCCGATCCGGTTAAGCCAGAGACGGAGCCCGATTCCGAAGGGGCTGCCCCTGAACCATCCCCACCAGTTGAACCACCCGATCTCCCGCCTGCTGGCGGGAGAGTTGTTTCTGGGCGCCGCAGTGCTATGCGCGTGCTCACCCAACGCAGGAATTGAACAATGGCTATCACTCTGGAACAAGCGCAGGGCCAGCTCCAAGCCTGGCTCGATGCGAGCATGAAGGTCAGCCAGAAGCAAAGCTACCGGATCGGCTCCCGGCAGTTGGAATACGCTGACCTTGCCGAGATCACCAAAACAATCGATTACTGGCAAAAGCAGGTTGATGGTCTGGAAAGCGGCCGTCCTCGGGGGATTATCCTGCGTGGGATTACGCCGCGATGAGCCGCGCACCGAAAGCTCCAGAGCCAACCCTGCTCGACAAGGCCATCACCTGGTTGAGCCCGGAACGTGGTGCAAAGCGCATGCACGCCCGGCTCACCATGACCGCTCTGGGTGGTTACAGCGGCGCGTCGAAGGCCAAGCGCTCGTTGAGCGCCTGGAACCCTGCTGCCGGTAGTGCTGCGGCAGACCTACTGCCCGACTTGCCCACGCTTCGCGAGCGGTGCCGAGATCTTGAGCGCAACAACCCCATCGGCGGTGGCGCGATCAACACGGTGACGACTAAAACGGTCGGTACTGGATTGGCGCTCAAGTCCGTGGTGAATCGCCAGATCCTTGGCTGGGATGAAGATCGGGCCAGGGAGTGGCAGCGCAAGACTGAATCGTTGTTCAAGTCCTGGGCGGAAACCACCTGCTGCGACATCACCCGCGAGCAAAACTTCTATGGCTTGCAGGATCTGACGTGGCGTTCGGTACTGAGCAGCGGTGATGTGTTTCCGCTGTTGACCCACAAGGAGCGCCCTGGTCATCACTACTCGGCGTGTATCCAGCTCATTGAAGCCGACCGGATCTGCAACCCGTCGGGCCGAGCTGATACGGAAACCCTCACCGCCGGTATCGAACGTGATGCCGACGGAGCGCCGATCAAGGCTCACATCCTGCGCAGCCACCCTGGTGCGTTGGGCGTTAAAGAGCGGGAATGGGACGAGCGTCCGTTCTTCAATGAGCGCGGTGGTCGGGTTTTGTTGCATGTGTACCGCCGCCGTCGGGTCGGCCAGCCGCGCGGTGTGCCGTACCTGGCGCCGGTGATCGAAAAGCTCAAGCAATTGGACCGCTACACCGATGCCGAGCTGGAAGCGGCGGTGGTGTCGGCGTTCTTCGCAGTGTTCATCAAGCCGGGGACAGGCGGGAGTCTGAGCCCACTGGCATCTGCTGCCACCGGCAACACGCCTGTTGGTGGTGATCGGCCTGCGGGAAGGGAACAGGGTGGCTGGGACGGTTCGCTAAGCGGCGGCATTGTTGCTGAGCTGGACGACGGCGCGTCCATCGACACGGCGGCCCCCGGCCGGCCGAACATGGCGTTTGACCCGTTCGTGCTGGCGATGCTGCGCCAGATCGGCATGGCCCTGGAATTGCCCTATGAGGTGCTCATCAAGCACTTCACGGCCAGCTACACCGCCGCGCGTGCGGCAGTCATGGAGGCGTGGCAGTTCGTTCGCGGTTGCCGCGACTTCCTGGGCTCACACTTCTGCCAGCCGGTGTACGAGCATTGGCTTGAAGAGGCCATTGCGCAGGGTGATATCGAGGCCCCCGGGTTTTTCGATCACCCGCTACTGCGCTATGCCTACTGCGGTTCGCTGTGGGTAGGCGACGGTCCTGGCACCGTAGATCCGTTGAAGGATATCAACGCCGCCGAGAAACGGATCGATATCGGCGTCAGCACGTTGGCAAAGGAATCCATGCTCTACGACGGCAGCGACTGGGAGGAAAACCACGAACAGCGCGCCCTGGAAGTGAAGCGTCGGCGCGATGACGGGCTTTCAGCTTCACCGACGGCCCGCCCGGACAATGAACCGCCGGCCAATCCCGACCTACCTGAACGGACCTAACTATGAGCGACAACCCAACCGATGCACCTGTGCACCGGGTGACGGCGTTCGACCTGGTCTCACGCGAGCCCTGGGCCATCACCCCGGACATGCTGCAGACCATCACCGCCATTGCCCGTCGGGAACATGAGGGGCCCGAGGCCCTGGAAGCCAGGCAAGGCAAGCCCCTGCAGAACAGCCGTGCCGTGACTCAGCGTGGCAACGTTGCCTTGCTGCCCGTCACAGGCCCTGTGTTCCGCTACGCCAACTTGTTCACGGCGCTGTCCGGTGCAACCTCGCTGGATGTCCTGGCCAAAGAGTTCACCAATGCCGTCGACGATCCTCGGACCGACACCATCATCCTGGTGATGGATACACCGGGCGGTATTGCCAGCGGCATCGCTGAGTTCGCTCAGATGATCCGCGCGTCTCCGAAGCGGGTAGTGGCCTATGTGTCCGGCAACGCGGCCAGTGCCGGTTACTGGATGGCGGCAGCGGCCCATGAAATCGTCATGAGCCGTACCGGCGCCGTGGGATCCATCGGCACCGTGTTGACGGTGCGCAAGAGCGGCGACGACGGCAGCTTCGAAATCGTCAGCAGCCAAAGCCCGAAGAAGCGGCCGGACTTCGGTACCGAATCCGGTCGCGCTGTCGCACAGGCGCACGTCGACCGTCTGACCGACATCTTCGTCGAGGACGTCGCTAATTATCGCGGCCTCAGTGTTGAAACCGTCCTGGCTGACTTCGGCCAGGGCGACATGCGGATTGGCTCGGATGCCGTGGAACTGGGCATGGCTGACCGTGAATCCACCCTTGAAAACCTTATTGCCGAATTCAACGGCAGTCCCTCTGGAGATCGATCCATGTCCGCACCAAACAGCAGCACCGTACCAGCTCCAACCACCGACAAGCCGGCCATTACCCGTGAATATCTGGCCGCGAATCACGCGGAACTGCTGGCCAGCCTGGAGCATGACGCACATGCAGCTGGCGCTCGCGCCGAGTGCGATCGCATCAAGGCAGTCGAGGCGGCCGCTTTGCCCGGGCATGAAGAGCTGATCGCCAGTCTCAAGTTCGATGGCAAAACCAGCGGCGCCGAGGCGGCTGCACAGGTGATTGGTGCCGAAAAGTCCAAGCGCGCCACTGCTCTTGCCGACATTCGCAGCCAGGCCCCTGCGCCGGTACCCAACGCACCCACGCCACCGGCTGCACCAGTTGCCGCCGAAGAGGATCCGGAGGCACCCCTGGAAGAGCGCGCCAAAGCGACCTGGGACGGCGACAAGGAACTGCGCGCCGAGTTTGGCACTTTCGAGGCCTACCACGGTTATCGCAAGGCCACCGACCGTGGTTTGGTCAAGGTTCTGAAAAAGTAAGCACCTGGTAAGTCCCTCAAACCCTGGCTCTGGAGAATCCCATGCCTCTTACACTCGATACCCCCCGCGCTTACGAGATCGGCACCATCAACGACTTGTCCGTTGCCGCCGGTGTACAGATCTTTGAAGGCTCGGCCGTTGGCATCATCGCCGACAGTGGCCTGGCGCGCCCTCTGGCGGCTGGTGATCTGTTTGTCGGTTTCGCTGATCGCGGCGTCGACAACCGCATAGGCGCCGCTGCGGCCGCGCGCGTCCGTCTTCGCGAAGAAGGCAAGATTGAACTGCCTGTGGCTGCCCTGTCGCTTGCCGATATCGGCAAGCAGGTCTACGCCAGCGACAGCGGCGCTTTCCTGCTGACCGCAGCCGGGAATAGCCTGGTTGGTCATGTTCACCGTTTTGTCCGCTCTGGTGTCGGCATCGTCAAGTTCGCCGCCCAACCAGTGCCCGTCGCGCCTTAACGCAACACCCAACCCCCTTTTTTTGACCGTATCCTTCTTCAGGAGAATCACCCATGGGTGCTGAAGTACTTTCCAGCCGTGCCGTCATCGGCATGTTTTACGAAATGCTCGAACAGAATGTGGGGTCGAACTGGATCGAAGCCGTGTCCAACCTGTTCGATTCTGACCAGGCCAAAGAAACCTACCCGTGGATTGGCATGGTGCCGACGCTGCGTGAGTGGATCGGTGGCCGTCATGCCAAGGGCTTCATCGGCGCTGAACTCGAAATCGAAAACCTGCACTTCGAAGCAACCATTGAGGTTCTGGTCAAGGAGCTGCGCCGCGACAAGACCGGACAGCTGCGGATTCGCCTCGGTGAATTGGCCGACCGCACGAATGCCCACTGGGCCAGGCTGCTCTCGGTACTGTTGCTCAATGGCGAAACCCAGGTCTGCTACGACGGCCAGTACTTCTTCGACACCGACCACGAAGAAGGCCAGAGCGGGGTGCAGTCGAACAAAATCACCACCAAGCTTTCGGAACTGGCCGCGACTCTTCATGGCACACCGACTCGTCCAAGTGTTGAGGAGTTTCAGCAGGCAGTTGCTCGGTCCGTTACCCAGTTGACCAGCCTCAAGGATGATCAGGGCGAACCCATCAACGAGCTGGCCCGCGAGTTCTTGGTGATGGTGCCGTTCAACTTGTTGAGCGTTGCTCAGTCCGCGCTGAGCGTTCCGCGCGGCACCAACATCAACGAAATTGTCATGCCCGATAACGTGGTGGTCCGCGTGGTCGGTAACGTGCGCCTCAATGCTTGGCAGGACAAGTTCGTGACCCTGCGTACCGATGGCCGTTTGAAAGCGTTCATCCGTCAGCAGGAAACCGACGTAGCGATGAAGGCGAAGGCGGAAGGCTCGGAATACGAGTTTGACAACGACGCGCATCAGTACGGTGTCGACACCTGGCGCAACGCCGGTTTTGGCCGCTGGCAGTACGCCGTCCTTAACCAGTTGGTGGCATAAGCCGGTCGGCCCGCCACCTCATCGAGGACATTGATATGCCGAAATACCGCGTGACAGAGACCATCACCCTTTACGGTGGTGAGTTGATCCTGACAGCCGCCCAGGCCAGCGCCCGACAGCACTGCCTGGAGCCGGTCGAAAAGAAAAAGGGGCGCTACACCATTCTAGAGCCTGTCCAGTTCAAAGTCGGGGAGGTGATCGTCATCCCTGGTGAGCCGGACAAAGCGCTGGAGCAGCGGCTTGTGAAAGTGGACAAAGCTGGAGGGGCCGGCGATGCCGAATAAAGCCTATACCGTCCTGTCAGGTTCGTTCCGCCGGCCAGACAACAGCCTGGTGGATCAAGGTGGCGTCGTCGAGCTGCCGGACGATGTGGCAGAGCGCTTTCGTCATCAACTGGAGGTCGTGGTGGTCGAGTACGGCCCTGCACCGTCAGTTGGTGCAGAGCCCGGTCGCAAGGCAGCGAAGGTGAGTCCTGATGCTTGAAGAAGATCTCAGGGGCTTCCTTGAGGACTTCGACGTTGGTGGAGTGGTTGATGGTGAGCCGTTTTTGGCGGCGCGGGACATGCCCGATGAGATCCATGGCATGGGCGGCACGAACAGCCAGTCCACCAATTACGAGATCCTGGTCATCACTGCCGAGGCCGAGCGCCTCGGCATCAACAACCCCAAGCTGATCATCGTTGCTGGTGTGTCCTATCGGGTGCGTGATCGCCGGATGATCGATGACGGTGCTTTTAGCCTAGCCTCACTCACCAAGGTTTAACCCATGCCTTCAATTCAAGAACGCATCATCGCCAAGGCGCAGGTACTGATCCTGGGTGCCGGTACGCCGGTAGCTGATCGGGTTTATCGCAGTCGTACTGAGGCGCTCACCCGGGGAATGACCCCAGCCCTTGTGTTGCGCCCGAGCCTTGAAACCACCGAGCGCGAAAGTATCGCGGTGGACCGCAACCAGTTTGAGCTGACGGTGGAGATCATCGCCCGCGAGGACACCGCCACGGGGGCCGCCTGGGATCAGGTAGCCGACTTGGTAAAGGTTGCCGTCCATAGCGTACTGATGGCCGAGGATGCTTTTCCGGAAGCGGATCGGGTTCAGCGGTTCTATATCGATTGGCTCGAAGACGAAGGGGATAACACCGCCGGTAACTGCATGGTGCGTTATCGCTTCACCTACCTATGTAATACGGGCGATCTGACGTCCGGGCCAACACTTTACTGAGGAATAAACTATGCAAATTGCATTCGGCAGTGGGCTGTTTTATGCCACCCCACTGATGGACGCCTATGGCAGCGCCCTGGCGTCTCCCACTCCAATCCTGCTGGGCATCATGCAGGAAGCGTCGGTTGACCTGTCCTATGACTCCAAAGAGTTGTTTGGTAGCGAGCAGTTCGCCGTGGACGCGGCGCGTGGTCAAGGCAAGCTCTCCGGCAAGGCAAAAGCGGCGCAGATCAGCCTCTCCCAAATGAATGCTCTAGTGTTCGGGCAGACGCTGCAGTCCGGCCAAGTGCTGGTGCATCACGCAACCACGCCGCAGGAAATTCCTGTAGGTGGAAAGATCATTGTTACCGCGCCGGGCGCAGGGGTGCTGGCTGGTGATCTGGGTGTTCGCGGCGGCGGGGCAGTGCCTTTTGCTCGGGTGCTGGCTGCGCCGGCGAAAGGCGAATACACCTACGACTCTGGTACCGGTGAATACGCGTTCGCAACGGTCGATGTTGGTGTGCCGGTATTTATTGACTACCGCTATTCGGTCGCCACCGGCAAGAGCCTTTCGGTGCGCAACTTGCCGATGGGCGATATGCCGGTGTTCCAGGGCGAGCTGTACTTGAAATACAAAGGTAAGTCGATCTACGTTCGCGTGCCCAACTTCGTCAGCAACAAGTTGAGCCTTTCGACCAAGCAGGATGATTACACCATCCCTGACTTCGAGTTCACGGGCTATGCCGATGAATTCGGTGAAGTCGCTTATTGGAGTTCCAGCGAATGACTGCCGTGAATGTTCCCGGTATTGAGTATCCATTTCCGGGCAAAAAACTGGTTATTCCGCCGCTTTCCCTTGGCGATTTGGAGCAGTTGCTGGAGCGGATCAATCGCGTCATGGCGGGCAATATGGATAAGGACGGAATAGCCACCGTGATCGATGCAACGCACGCAGCACTCCGTCGAAACTATCCCGACATGGGCCGTCAGGAAGTGGCAGAGTTGCTGGACCTGCGCAATATGCGTGACGTGCTCAACGAGGTTATGGGCGCGTCCGGTCTGGAGGTTACGGAGCCTGCGCCGGGGGAAGGCCTGGCCCCTTCGATTGGGGCCAGCTCTACGCTCACCTGATAGCCAGTACCGGCCAAAGCCCGGTCACCCTGCGGCGTGACTGGGACATGGTGATGGTGGGTCATATGACGGACTACTGGCGGCGGCACCCACCAGTCCATGTTCTGGTTGCAGGGTATATGGGCTACAAGCCAAGCGAAGACGTTACGGACGCACCTGATCTGGCAAGCAATATGGCGGCAATGGCTGCCGATATGCGCAACGAATTGCCTGAGCATTTACGCGGGGCGCTGGACGCATTTGTTGGCTCGCAATGACGGTTTTCGGTAGGGCTTAGGTATCACTACATGACTCCGCTTCGGCGGAGTTTTTATTTCCTGTAGAGCGAGGTTCCGGCATGGATAGAAATATCGCATACCAGTTCAGTGCCGGCACCCAAGGATTTGACCGCGCCGTCGAAGGTTTGGAGCGGAGCATGCGGGATGTTCGGACCACATTCGGGCGTGAGTTGAGGGCAATAAACACTGAGATGGCAGGTAGCCAAACGCAGCTAGGCCGCTTTGCTCCAGCGGCGAATGATGCGTTCTCCGGCGTCAGTTCGATCATGCGTTCGGGACTATCCGGGGTAATGGCGGGGATTGTTGGGGTGCTTGGGCTTGGCGCGTTCAAACTCAGTCAGATCGTTGGCGACAGCAAGGATGCGGCGATTCAGCAGCAGGCGGCTTATCGCGGCTTGGAGGCGGTGGCCAACCATGCCGGTATCGGCATTGGTCGTGCAATGGATGAGGCCAACAAGCTGGCTGCTGATGGCTTGCTGGGTGTAGGTGATGCAGCCAAGGCTCTGCAAAACCTCCTGAGCCGTGGTTACAACGTTGATCAGGCGGTGGGTGTTATTACTCGCCTGAAAGACGCGGCGGCGTTCAACCGGCAAGCCAATCTCAGCATGTCGGAGGCTGTGGTTTCAGCGACTGAAGGTCTGAAAAACGAAAACTCGGTGTTAGTCGATAATGCCGGGGTGACCAAAAACGTTGCGAAAATGTGGGAGGAGTACGCCAAGAGCATTGGCACTACTCGCGACAAGCTGTCCGACTCACAAAAAATTACCGCCGAATACAATGGCATTATGAAAGAGACTGAAGCCCAGGTCGGCAACGCCGCCAAGGCGGCCGAAGGCCTGACAGGTAGTCAGGCAGAGCTGGACTCAAAGAGCAACGAACTCAAGGTCACCATCGGCACCATCCTTGAGCCGGCTTTTATCAGTTTGAACAAGCGCCTCTCTGAAACCGCCAGTTGGTTTAACGGATTGTTGAAAGGCATGACCGGCGTGGGGGTCACCGTTGAAGAGGTCGCTGCAAACGTGGCGAGGTATGAGGCGATGCTGGCAAGCGTCGGTGATAAGGGCTCTCGCGGCGGCGGCGGTCGGGCTCAGCTTGAAGGTACGTTGGTGGAAGAGCGCCTGCTGCTTGAAAATATGCAGTTGGTTTCTACCAAGATCGATGACGTGGACGCCGGCATGCGCTCGCGCCTTGCCCGGATTGAAGAGCAGCGTCGCAAGGTTGCGGATATGGCCGCGACGGGTGACACGGCGTTGACCAGGGCGCCTCAGCAAGGCCGGGTCAGCCCTACGCCATATGGCATCGAAATAGCCAGGCTGACGAAACTTGAACAAGCTTATGCGACTGCCATCGAGCACCGGCAAAAGCTAACAGAAACGACAACGCCTCCTCCCAAGGTTGACGCTCCCGCTGGTGCGGCGCCGGGCAAGACAACATCCCGTGTCAGCCAATGGTCAGAGGCGCTGGATGCACAGAAAGTCGCTCATGCGCAACAGCAGTCGGAGCAGGGCACTTTTCTCCAGTTTTCTCAGCGACAGGAAGCTGATTACTGGCAGGGAATACTCAAACGCACCGATCTGAGTGCCAAGGAACGTTTGGGTGTACAGCGCAATTACCTTACGGCGTTGAACTCATTGCGTCGTCAGGACGAAGGGCAGGCGTTCGCTGACCTTCAGGCCCAGGCGCAGCAGTACCGCAATAACATGGATGCCCGCCTGGAGATCGCGCAGCAAACGTTGCAACGTAGTCGCGAGCTTTATGGCCAGGATAGCCAGGAGTATCGAAAAGCAGCGTCTGAAGTCGTTGCTGTCGAGCGGGAAAAACAGCAGCAGCTCACAAACATCAAACAGCAGCAGATGGCAGCGGACCAGCAAGCCCGGCTCACCGATGTCGCCCAGGCTGAGCAGATGGCTCAGTTGGACCTGCAGGCGAATTTGATCACGCAGGGGCAGTTGCTCCAGGCTCAAGCCGACTTTGAAAAGCAACGGTATGCGATTGAAGCCGAAGCTCTGGCTCAGCGTCAGGCCTTGCTGGCTAAAGATCCTGATCGCAACCCGGTAGCGCTGCAACAGGTACAGCAGCAGATCCAGGCGCTTGAGCAGACCCACCGTAATCGGATCGCCGTGATCGGCCGTCAGCAGACCATGGAGTCCCAAAGCAACTGGACTGGCATGGTGGGCAGTGTGCGTGCCAGTTGGTCTAGCGGCCTGAATGGGATCCTCAGTGGAACCATGAGCACGCAAGGCTTGCTCAAGGGCATCTTCGGCAGCATTGGTACCGCGTTTATCGAGCATATGGTCACGGCACCATTGATGGCTTGGATCTTTGGCGAGACTGCCAAAACCGGCGCCACGGTGACCGGGGTGGGCGTGCGTACCGCCGCTGAAGCGGGCGGCGCCGCTATGTCTGTCGCAATCTGGGGAGCGGCAACGATCAGCAACATCATTGCCAGCGCCTGGCAGGCGATGGCTGGTGCTTTTGCTGCGATGTCAGCGATCCCTTTCATCGGCCCGGTTCTGGGTGTAGCTGCGGCTGTAGCGGCCGGCGCCTTTGTCTTTGGCCTGGTCAAGAACGTGGCTTCTGCTGAGGGGGGCTATGACATTCCCGCAGGCACCAACCCAATGACCCAGCTTCACGAGCAGGAAATGGTTCTGCCCAAGCAATACGCCAACGTTATTCGACAGGCGGCGAACGGTGGGGGGCAATTGGGCGGTGGCGACGGCGGCTATCACTATCACGACAACAGCGGTCGACTGACCGAGGCTGACATTCGCCGTCATACGCGGGTGTTTGCGGCTGAAATGCAAAAGATGCAGCGCAACGGTGCGATTAAGCGATAGAGGGGCAACTCATGATTTTAGGGCCGTTTTTTCCTCCACGATGGATTGCTAGCTTTCCTGATCGTGGGGTAATGGCTGAGGACGTTTTGCCCCATATGCCTGGGCAGACGTTACTAGCCAAGAAGGCACCGGAGTGGAGTACCGGTGTACAGAGGTCAGTGAGTGGTCGTCGTCGTACCACGGCCTATTACGCTGCTCCGGTCTGGTCGTTTCAGATCAATTACAACGCTGTTCGGAAACGTCCAGGGCTGGATGAGTGGACGCGCTTGGTGGAGTTTTTCAACGAGCGCAAAGGTCAGTTTGGTGACTTTTTATTCTTTGACCGAACTGACCATCAGGTGACGAAGCACCGCTTTGGATTCGGCGATGGTGTCACCCGGACCTTTCAGCTCTCCCGGAGCATCGGAGGTTGGGTAGAGCCGATTTACGGTGTGGTCAACATTGAGGTGCTGACCGTTGGTGGCGTTCTTGGGACCGCTTACAGCGTTGATGCATTGGGGGCGGTCACCTTCCCTCAGCCACCTGCAGTCGGTGCGGCACTTGAATGGACAGGGGCCTTCTTTTTCCGCTGCGCCTACGACTCGGACTCCCTCGATAGCGCGCAGCCCTTCGGAAAGATCTGGGAAATGAAAAACGTCTCTTTCACGAGCATCAAGCCATGATCGCGGTTACTCCCGAACTGAAGCAATTTCTGGCCACATCGCGCAGCTTTGTTATGGCTGACCTTTACACCATTGCCCTGGCCAGCGGCCAAGTGCTGCGTTACACCAACGCAGGCATTCAAATTTATGCCGACCAGGTGAACTACTCAGCCTCTGGTCCGCTGATCAAGCGTACGGGGGTACGGATGGTGCGCGGCATTGAGGTTGACACCCTGAACGTCACTTTTTATGCCGGCGTAGAGGACACAGTGCTGGGCGAGCCGGTTTTGGCGTTCATTGCTGCCGGCGGGTTCGATGGTGCGTCACTGACCCTCAGCCGGGCCTTCATGAGGGACTGGGGGGCGCCTGTAGTGGGCACAGTCCTGCGTTTTATTGGCCGTGTGGCTGAAGTTGACCCTGCAGATCGTGAGCAGGCAACGTTTGCAGTCAAGTCGCCCATGGAGTTGCTCGACACCAAGGTCCCTAAGGGCGTCTTTCAGCCGGGTTGCTTGAGAACCGTGTACAGCGCTGATTGCGGTGTTAACCGTGCGTTGTTTGAAACGGCAGGTCGTGTGATGGCGAGTACTGAAGCGCTAAATATCCAGACCGATGTTACGGCGGAACATGGATGGTTTGACCAAGGGGTGATTCGTTTTGTGAATGGCGGTAATGCCGGCGTTTCACGAACGGTCCGGCGGCAGACGGGAAGCGGGGTTATTAGCTTGATCCTTGGCTTGCCAGCGGTTCCCCAAGCTGGTGATCAATTCCTGATTTATCCCGGTTGCCCGCGCACGCTGGATGCGTGCACCAACAAGTTCGGCAACCGTGGTCGCTATCGCGGGATGCCATTCATCCCGGTCGCGGAGACATCTGTATGACTGCACTGGAGCAACAACAGCGCGCAGCCGTGCTGGCCGAGGCGCGGCGATGGCTCAAAACGCCTTACGCGCACCGGCAGCACCTTATTGGTGTTGGGGTCGATTGCGCCTGGTTACTGATTGAGGTCTATCACGCTGTCGGACTTATGCCGTGGATTGATCCTGGTGCTTATGCCCAGGACTGGCATTTGCACCGTAGTCAGGAACTGTACCTCGGGTGGCTGGATGAGTATGGGCATGAGGTCCATACCCCTCAGCCTGGGGATGTGGCGATCTGGAAGTTTGGGCGCACCTACAGTCACGGCGCCGTCGTCATCGATGAGCACCGCATCATTCATTCGTATCGTGATATCGGCGTAGAGGTAGCGGACATGCGGGAAGAACGCCTGAACAGTCGGCCGGTACGGTATTACTCACTGAACAGATATGGGAGCGAATGATGGGCGGCGGTGGCAGCAGCATCTCTAACAGCGCAACACGCATCAACGCCTTACAGATCCAGAGCAGTGCCAGCGGCAAGCCCATTGCGTGGATTGCTGGGCGTAACCGTATCAGCCCGAACCTTGTGTATTACACCGACTTTGAGGCTGTAGCCAAAACGACCAAGACTAAGACTGGCGGTAAGGGCGGCGGCGGAGCGACCCAGAAGGACACCACTTACACTTACTATGCAGCCATTATTCTTGGCATTGGCCGTGGGGAGTTGGGGTCAGTAAGACGCATTTTTCGTGACAAGGAAGTCTTCGAGGAAAAAATCGTGGGCGGCGTATCGCAATCTGCCTTAGCCCAAATTGGTTTGAGTTTTATGGCTGGAACCCCGGACCAGCCGGTGTGGGGCTATCTAGAAACCAAGCACCCGAGCGAAGCTATTGCCTATTCCGATACGGCTTACGTGTATGCGGCTCACTATCTTCTTAATGACAATGCAGGAGTGCAAAACCATACTTTCGAAGTTGACGGTCCGTACCAAGTTCCAGGCTTGCCGGATGCTAACCCTGGGTTGTTTTTACCTGGGTTGTTGATGGATCCGCTAGATGGTGTGGGTTTTGACTCAAGCTGGATTGAGGACATGAGCAGCTATCGTGACTATTGTCTAGCAGAAAATCTCTTGTTGAGCCCTGTACTTGACGAGCAGGCGCCGGCCAGTGAAGCCATTACTCGGTGGCTGCAATTGACCAATAGTGAAATAGTCTGGTCGGCGGGGAAAATGAAGGTGATTCCTTTCGGAGACCAGGTGGTAACTGGAAACGGAGTTACCTGGTATCCCAGTGTTATGCCTGTAGCTCACTTGACATATGATGACTTTCTGTCAGAGGATGGCACAGCGCCACTTCAGATTAAAATCAAGAGCCAGGCCGACAGCTATAATGAAGTGTCTCTGGAGATTCTTGATCGTGCTCACGAATACAATACCGACGTGGTGCGTGGTGTTGATCAGG
Organism: Pseudomonas sp. IPO3749; assembly: GCF_013386605.1. Classification (NCBI taxonomy): domain Bacteria; kingdom Pseudomonadati; phylum Pseudomonadota; class Gammaproteobacteria; order Pseudomonadales; family Pseudomonadaceae; genus Pseudomonas; species Pseudomonas sp. IPO3749. The sequence goes on from NZ_JACARN010000042.1 coordinate 32,222, forward strand.
CTGCCATCGAGCAGTTCGGCTCTAGGCCTATGGATACCATCAAAGCCTATGAAATTTGCGATCCGGCAATTGGAGCTCATTCGGCGCAGTTGCTGGTTCAGCGCAAGCTATACGTCCGCAATGAGTACCAATTCTCACTAGGGTGGCAGCATGTTTTGTTAGAACCGATGGATTTGGTTACGGTAACTGAGCCAGGATTGAAACTTGACCGGAGGCTAGTCAGGCTGATCTCTGTTGAGGAAGACGAAGACGGTAAGTTAGCCATTGTCGCTGAGGACGCCTTACTTGGTATTGGTAGTGCACCAAAGTACCCGGTCCAAAGTAAGGCCGGATTCCAGGGCAATCAAAATGCCGAGCCAGGCCCAATACTGCCGCCAGTAATATTTAATCCTCCAGAGAGCCTTTTACTTGCAGGTGAACTTCAGGTGTGGGGGGCAGTGGGTGGCGCGGGTGAAAGTTGGGGGGGGTGTGAAGTCTGGATTAGTGCTGATGGCAATAGCTATAGAATGGTCGAAAGTGTGTATGGTCGATCTCGCTTTGGGCGATTAACAATGCCGTTACCCGCTGGCGGTGATCCAGATATTACTAATACATTGTCTATAAAGCTCGATGTTGCAGATCAGCTAACTGCCGCTACGACGGCTGAAGCAGACAGCGGTGCTACCTTATGTTGGATTGACGGTGAACTGATTAGCTACCGCGATGCTATTCTGACAGATGTAGGCTCTTACAACTTGCAGTATCTGCGGCGCGGGCGTCTAAGTTCGGCGGTCTCTAGCCATCCAGTAGATTCATCTTTTGTACGTCTTGATGATGCAATCTGGAAGTACACCTATGCAGCAGATCAAATTGGCAAACAAGTTTGGGTTAAATTCCGGTCCTTTAATGTGTTCGGGCGGGCACTGGAAGACTTGGCTGATGTGACTGCCTATAGCATAGTTCTTTCTCCTGCGCGGGTCGCTCCTGGTGCGGCACAATATCTTAAATTAATCGGTGATTTTGAAACTCCATATTTTACTGTGGACTGGACAGGTGATGCGCGTGCGGAAAATCGGCTAGTACGCATTCGAAATGCCGCTAACAACGCGTTGCTGCGTGAGGTGTCTACTACCGCTACGACCTTCACCTATCAGCGCTCAGATGCTTTGGTGGATGGCGCGCTTGTTAGAAGCTATAGAGTAGAGGTGGTTGAGCGAAACGCGGCAGGTAGCGCCCCTGTGACGGCTCTTATAGTCACCAATACTGCTCCTCCGGTAGTTGCTGGTACAAATGCTGTTGTTAGTGGTCTGACAGCGAATGTTAGTTGCGCATTAAGTACCACTCCTGATACTGCTGGATATATGTTTATATTCTCGACTTCCCCTGGGTTCGATCCGACATCTTCAGGGACTATTGGCTATCAGGGGGCGTCAAATTCCGGGCAGATTTCCGGGCTAGCGCCCGGGCAAATTTACTATCTCTGCGCCGCAGCTTATGACACCTGGAGTAGTGTGCGCTCACAGCTAAATTTCGCTCCGGCGATAACATTTATGACTTGAAAAGAGAACGACTATGCAACCTATTCAGTTCTTCGCTGCGAGAGCGGAAGATGGATCTCTGCTACCAGATGCAAGCGTGGATGTGTTCGTCCATGGTACTCAGAATCGGGCACCCTTGTTTTCGGACTCTGCAGCTACCGTTCCTCTTGAAAACCCTTTCCGGGCCGATGCAAACGCACGGGTTTTTTTCTATACGAGCGATGATCGTATTGATATTCGGATTAGCCGTTATGGATATGTAGCACCTATGATTTTAGACATCGCTACTCTGGATGTCGCGACGGCAGTTGAGCGGGTTCGGGCGGAAATTGATGAAGCTTTAGACAGTATGGAGAGAGAGTTTGATGAGTTTCTATCAAATTCGAGCTATGAAACGGAGTTTGTTGCTTATGCTGCTAACGCGGTACTAGAGAGGCAGACTCAGCTTCTTCAGCGGAACTTGGAATTGTATCGGGTAAAAGACCAAGCTGAATTGCCGCTTACGTTGACTGGAGATTGGGCGGTTGATGAATCAAAACTCGTCGCTGTGGGTGATGCGGCATTACGTCAAGAGCTGAGGTCTGTTGGAGGTAGTGCAAACGTCGAGTTTGGCGGTCGAACGGTTCGGGATCGACTGACGGATATGCCCTCCGTCCTGAGCTCTCCCTATTTTGCTGTTGGTGACGGCTCCTCGGATGACACCTCCGCATTTGCCAGCTTCGAATTGGAGCACTCTGGCAAAACCATTGATCTTGGCGGGAGGACCTATAGCGTAACGTCGATCCCAAAAGGCAATGCGTATGTGAATGGCCACTTCAAAATCGGCTCCTACAGCCGCGAGCCTTGCCAGTCGGCATTCACCATTGCACCGACATTCAACACATTTGGCGGCCAACTTCGCAAACTGAAGGAGGCGCTGTCCGACCCGCTGAATCAGCACGTTGGGATCGTATGGATTGGAGACTCAATTACGTTCGGTACCGGCACAGGGGAGGGGCCTAGCGCAGATCCTCGAGACGGGACTCTCTCCGACCCGAGAGATGTTTTCTCAACGCCCTCCTTTGTCAACGAAGTAAAGCGCTATCTCGGTGAAAACTATGCAAGTGGTGCTTCCCCTGTTTTGAGCAACTGGCCGGCAAGTCCTTCTGGTGAGTCTATTGCGTCTTTCACTGTAAGCAGGAAGCTTTACCCTGCAATGGGAGGGTTCACAACGACACCAGTTGGTTCTGCACAGGCTGCTACGGATGTAAGCTCACCGAATAGCGTCCTTCGTTTTCAGCGGCAGCTTGGAGATGGCGATTCGACAGGGGCGTCGTACACCTCTCTAAAATTCATGTTTACAGGCTATGGGTTTACGGTCGCATACACGTCTTTAGCTTCTGATGCGACATTCTACGAGCTTCGGATAGATGGCGCGCTGGTCGGAACCTACGATACTGCGCCCGGTGTAGATGGAGCCGTAGAGGGGTACGGGAATACCCGCCACCACTCTTTTGCCTTTGTGCGGAACAAGGAAATCGAGATTCGCACCTCTCGCGGCGGAAGGGCTGGGACCAGAAGGCTTCGGCTTGAAGCGATTCTGGTAGACAAGGTAATTCGCGTTTCTAACCAGGGCATTAACGGCTCTGATACGGTCAGATACAAAATGTACAACCTCGCCGGCAACACCAGCGGCGACGGTGTTGCATATGGCGCTGATGACAGCTTCGTATTCGTCCAGCTAGTAACCAATGATCGGCTGTTCGAAGTGGGGCGTCCGAGGAGTGAAAACACCTTCTCTCAGACGCTTGGTGACATGCTTGCCGCAATTACCGGTGTAGACATCATCCTCATGGTTGCAAACCCTGTTGGAGAAACTGCCGAGGTTGGTCGGGCATTTTCTATGCAGAGAGGCCGGGATGTTATCTACTCGAAGGCAAAGAGCCTGTCGCTTGATTTCATCGATAACTACACGGCTCTGAAGCAAATTACGCCGAAATCGATAACCTCTGATGAGGTTCACCCTAACCGGGTTGGGCACTCACTAATCGCTCGAAATATTATCGGCGCTATCGAAGGGGCTTGAGGATATAGCTCCAGGTAGGTTAACTACCTGGAGCTTGATGCTTACTTCTTGGGCGCTAGCTGTTCTGGGTAGGATTTGTCACGTAACGACAACTGTCCGATTTGCTCCGACCCAGCCATGCTAATGTGGCCAAGATCGAAGTAAACCGGCTTGCTGTTCAGATAGGCCGAACATTCTCCTCCCTTGCATATGTAGTCTCTAACGCTAAAGGTTGAAACGTTTTCGTACTTGCTAGATATTTCAATAATCTTGTTGTTTACTTCGGTTTCACCGCTGTCCGAATACGCCCCTCTAGGGCCGCACTGCATGAACGGTATCTTTATAGCTTTTGCATCGCATCGACGGTCATAGTCCTTGAAGATTGGGACCTTTAATCCGATCACTATTTGCTTATTGGTTTTAGACAGCTCGTCTATCAGGTCTGCAATGTCTGAGAAGAAATTTTTGCCGTGGTATCTGTAGCCGGGCCAGTCCGCGCTAACAAATAGAGTGTCGTAATTAGCGATGTTGTCCCTGATCATCTTGTTGAACAGGACGCAAGAGTCTCGCGACCGTTCTTTTACGTACTCTCTACTCTTTTCGCCGGAAAGAGGAATGCAGGAATCATGAGAAATGTTTCTGACGGTTATATTGTTTTCTTCTGCTATTTGTTTTACATACCCGACGTAGTGGGCAGAGTTTGAGTCTCCGAAAACAAGGACGGTGGGTTTGGCGTCTTTCGGTCCTAAAATACATTTGTCAGCGCTGATAAGGTCTTTAGAGAACTTCGGTGTTTGACAGTTGTAGTCGTATCTATAAGCGGCTTTGGTTTGATGGTAGTGTTCAAGAACCTTTGCGTAGTATCCGTCAGGAGAAAGCGCTTTGATCAGCCCTTTGTTGTTTATGGCGTACCAAGATATCGATACTAGGCATGCGGCGCATGCGACTATTGCCACTGTTCGTATTTTTGCACCGTTTACTGACGGGGTTCTAAATTGTTTCTCGATAAAGAAGTATGAAAAAATAGTCAGTAGAGCCATTGCTGCTGCGCAGTAAGCGTACCCAATGCCTACTGGATTTCCATAGGCGTACCTGTAAAAAGCAAGAACAGGCCAGTGCCACAGGTATAGAGAGAACGACACAAGACCAATGGCTACCATAGGGCGAATCGACAAGGCGCTGCCGACTGCTGTTTTACCAATGCTACCAGAGGCAATTACCAATGCAGCGCCCAATGATGGAATCAAGGATATGAATCCCGGGAACCCCTCGGTTTCCCGAATGAATGCCAAAGACCAGGCGAGCAGGGCGATCCCCACAAGCCCTATCGCCTCGGAAGCAAGCCGGCTTGCTCTTCCTTTGATTGCATCGCATGCAAAAAAGGCAAGACCACCTATAAGCAATTCACCCCCGCGAGAAGGCAGCATGTAATAAGCGAACGTCGGATCGCTAATCAACATATGCTCGCCGTACCAAAATGAGGCAGCTGCCAGGACAGAGGCAGCGCCTACAGCCAGCATCCGCCCACCGAACTTTAGGGTCAGTAGTAGAAGGGCAGGCCAGATCAAATAGAACTGTTCTTCAACGCCCAGTGACCACATGTGCAGCAGCGGAACGGTGTCTGATGAGGCAGCGAAGTAACTGGTATCGAGAAACTTCCAGAAGTATATGTTCGCAGCGGACAGTGTTGTAGCGATGGCCGAACTGGATAGCGCCTTGGCGTCATCGGGAAGCATGAACGCTAGGCCGAACACTAGGGTGCAAAGCGTTACGAAGAATGCAGCAGGCAGGATCCGCCGAACGCGCCGCATGTAAAACTCGCCAAACGAGAATGTGCCTGCAGCGTGCTGCCTGGCGATGATCCCGGTAATCAAGAAGCCGGAAATTACGAAAAAGATGTCTACGCCAACAAATCCGCCCGGCAGCCAGTCTTTATTAAAGTGGAAAATGACGACGGCCAAAACGGCCAATGCTCTCAACCCGTCAATGTCTGGTCGATAGCTCAAGCTTTTGTTATGCATGAATTCCCTTTCTTCGGCATGGCCGTGGGCTAATTGATATCGCGCCGGATTCTACAAGCGAACGCCTGACGTGTCAGCGAAGAACGTATAAACCTGATTTAGCCCGCCATCGAGCGGGTTTCTTTTTGCCTGGAGAAAAGCATGACCAATACAGAGAAAGACCGGGACATTCTGGCGCGCACGCTCTGGGGTGAAGCCCGCGGCGAAGGTCTGGACGGCCAGATCGCCGTGGCCTGGACCATCCGCAACCGCGTGTTCGACGGCAAGGCCAAGTCCTGGTGGGGCGAGGGCTACGCCGGCGTGTGCCTGAAACCTTGGCAGTTCAGCTGCTGGAACAAGAGCGACCCGAACTATGCCTACCTCAGTGGTGCGAAGCCGATCCCGGCTGCGCAGCTCGCCCAGGCCCTGCGTGCGGCTGCCCAGGTGATGGCCGGCGTGGTACCGGATCCAACCGGCGGGGCCACGCATTACTACGCAACCACGATGCCCAAGGCCCCGGCCTGGGCGGCCAAGGCCAAGCAGACGTTGCGCCTCGGGCATCACATCTTTTTCAAGGATGTGCCGTGATGACGCCCGTGCAGAAGCTGGCCGGGCTGGTGGTGCTGATCCTGGTGCTGATGGCCAGCGCCGCCGGCGTCACCTGGCAGGTGCAGGACTGGCGCTACGGAAAGCAACTGGCAGAAAACGGTGAGACCTGGGCGCTCGCCATAACCGAGGCGGGCAATGCTGCTCGAGCAGAAGAGCAACGCCGACAATCGTTAGTGAATAAGGAGGCAAATGATGCGCGAGAACAGATTAAGGCAGCGTCTGCTGATGCCAGTGTTGCTGATGTTGCTAGTGACCGGTTGCACGTCGAGGCCAGTAAGCTTGCCTCAACTTCCTGCAGCGATCCCGGAGCTGCCCAGCGAGGCGCGTCAGCCACCCGCGCCGCCATGGTGCTCTCCGAATTGTTCCAGCGGGCTGACAAAAGAGCGGGAGAGTTGGCGGCAGCTTATGATCAAGCACGAATAGCTGGGCTCGCCTGCGAGGCTATATCAGCAGGTCTCAGGTAACACCCTCCAAAAAATAACTTTTAGAGGAATCGGTGCGCCAGATAGCCTAAAAACAATGGTGTAGCAAATGCTAAAGCTGACTTTATTAAGTTCTCAAGAACCCAGTCACGTAATTTGACAAGAAGACCTTTCCCGTTTGCGTAAGTTTTTGTGTGGGGCACGCCTGCATGGCAGTTATCGATATCTGCTTTCAGGTCGCTGTTCTCGCCTATGGACTTGATAAGGGTATCGGCTGTTGTCGTGCTGTCCTTAACTTTTACATCACCTTTGCCGCCGATTTCAATCATGGCCATGGATGTATCTCCGAATACTGTCAGCCAGAGAAAGGTTTCCAGCCCCGGAAGAATTCTCGATATGAGTGATGCGGCTAGCGTTAATGTCAATGTTAACGCCTTTCACAACCACCTTAACCTCGGCGTACATGTCGTTTATGTTGACAGTGCTATTGATGGCTTCAATCGCGAAATCAGATCCAGTTACCTTAACGTGACGTAACAGTAGCTTCGACCCCCCTTCAGATTTTATCGCTCCGCCCATGTTCCACCTCAAAGGTTGATGAGGTTTGATTATGGCAAAGCCGTGGCCGATTTCCACCCTGCGGGGCGGATTGTGCTGGATGCTTCAAAAACCTTCGATACTTTTAAACGCAAAATTGATACCGGATGTACTTCCTCCTTGTTCGCCGTCGCGAGAATGGCGCGGCCATCCCTGATGATCAGCTCAGGAAGATCCAGCCTCTTCAGGCAGAAGTTCACGTCGGCGACCACCACATTGATCCATTGGGCCGGATATCGAACCAGACCTGAGTGTTCAACCCGACTCCAGGGCCCATCTTCATCCGCGCTTGCAGTACGCGAAGGTCAACGGCATGGCCGGCTCGGCATCTGTATCAACGAGGCCAAGGAGTTCGATGGCGCCATTTACGTCCAGCTCTGGTATAAGCCGTGGCCTGTTGCGTGCAAATGCGGGTTTGGTGTTCGGTCGGCAGGACGCCGGGGCAGCGGTGGTGCGGTGTGAGATCAACCTCAATGATCTGGCCGGCGATACTTTGGCAGGCCGGGGGCTGGACCAGAATGGGATTTGGGTGGGTTTCCCTGAAGCGGTTCTACAAAACGAGCGGCGGCGTCAGACTTAGGTTGGTAGGAGGGCGCGCCGTTAGGGCATAATTAGGGCATATTCAGGGCCGCCATAGGCCGCACTGAGCCAATAGAGGATGGCTTGTATGCCCGTTTTTAGGGCCTACAGCGGCCTACAGGTAGTTTGGGAGGGGTTCGAATCCCTATCTCTCCGCCATTATTGAATAACGAAAAACCCCCGATAACCTAAAGGTTGTCGGGGGTTTTTCGTTTGGGGCAGAAATTTGAAGATGAATTCTGCTACGGTCATTCATCGGATGGCACCATGAGTCGCAACATGAACGTTGAAGCAGTGTTGGCGCAGTTATTGGCGAGTGTCCCTGATCTGATGGCTGTCTATGTGTTTGGCAGTCAAGCGACGGGTGAGGCGAATGCCGACAGCGATCTCGACCTGGCAGTGCTTGCTGCCGGCACAGTGGACCCGCTACTGCTGTGGCAGACAGCGGGGGAGCTTGCTGACATCGTGGCGGTGCCCGTCGATCTGCTGGACCTGCGCGCGGCCTCCACGGTCATGCAATATCAGGTAATAACAACCGGGCGTCGGCTCTGGAACAAGGACAGTCAGGCAGGTATTTTCGAGAGCTATATCCTCAGTGAAAAAACCGCGCTGGACACTGCAAGGGCAGCGCTGTTGGCCGATATTCAGACGGAAGGAAAAGTGCATGGTCGATGATGTGCTCCTCAACAAGGCTTCGAGCATTGAGCGCTATGTGGCTCGCGCTCGCGAGGAGTACGACAAGGACCCTGACAGTTTCGCGACTGATTTCACTCGGCAGGATGCGGCGATTCTCAACATTCAGCGTGCCTGCGAAGCTGCACTGGATATGGGGCAGCATTTGATCCGTCGTGAGCGGCTGGGCGTCCCTCAGGGCGCACGTGACGTGTTCCAATTGCTATCCCAAGGTGGGTGGGTGAGCCCGTCCTTGTTGACCAACCTGAAGAATATGGTCGGTTTTCGTAATATCGCCGTTCATGAGTATCAAACCCTTCAATTGCCGATCACCGTTGCGATCATCACTCAGCATCTAGGGGATTTTCTGGCGTTTAGCTCATTTATTCTGACTAAGGATGCAAGTCAGTCAGGTGCCACCACCGATACTCATCCCCATTAAACGAAAAAGCCTGCTGAGCTCAACACTCAGCAGGCTTTTCAGTCAGTACTTCTCTGGTCAGGCAGGTTGCGCCGCCAAGCTGTTACTGACATTGCGCCCCAGCACCAGCACCGTCACAAAGCCCACGCCCACCAACGCCGTCGCCAGGCTCAACAGCACCGAAGTGCCCATCTGATCAACGATCCGCCCGCCAAAGAACGACCCCAGCGCAATGATCACCTGGAACAGCGCGACAAACAGCGGCATGCCACGCTCCACATCCTTGGGCGCTACCACAAACATCCAGATACTGGCGCAGGCCGGGAAGGCGCCGAAGGCGAAGCCCCAGAGCGCTATCAGCATGGCGGCGCCGGTCAGGCCGGTGGCGAAGTAGGGGAACAGGGCGGTGCTGGTGCCGATCATCAGCGCGACCAGCAGCAGGGTGTAGCGCACGCTGCGGTTGGCGGCGAATCCGGCAAAAATGTTACCCGCCACACCGGCTATGCCAAACATCAGCAGCAGTGAGCCGATAGTCGGGCCATCGAAGCCGGAGCTGTTCTTGAAGAAGGGCGCGACGTAGGTGTACGCGGCAAAGTGCGCCAGGCCGATCAGCAGTACCGCGATCAAGCCGACCCGGGCCCGTGGGTTGATGAACAACGCTGGCAGGTCGCTGACAAGAATGGCTTTTTCCGGCTTGAGCAATGGCAGCAGAAGGACCTGCGCCAAGAGCACCGGCAGGCCCACCAGCGCGGTGACCAGGAAGGTCATGCGCCAGCCCATCAGGCCGCTGAGCCAGGTGCCGACCGGTACGCCGAGTACGGTGGCGAGGGTCACCCCCATCATGATGATCGAAGTGGCCTTCGCGACGTCCACGCCTTTGGGCGCCAGGCGGCCGCTGAGGGCGATGGCCGTGGCCCAGAAGCCGCCGATGCTGATGCCCAGCAATACACGGCCGAACAGCAGCAGGCTGAAGTCGCTTGCAAAGGCCACGACCATATTGGCGATGATCATGATCAGTGTCAGGCCGATCAGCAAGTAACGGCGATCCATCGCGCCAATAATCACTGACAGCAGAGGCGCGGCGATCGCGGCCATGATGCCGGGTAGGGTGACCATCAGTCCGGCGTGGCCGGCGCTGATGCCAAGGTCGGCAGCGACGTCGTTGAGTACGCCCACCGGCAGAAACTCGCTGGTCACCAGGGCAAAGGCGCCCACGGCGACCGAGAGAATCGCCAGCCACTGCTGTTTGACGCTCTGTTGATTATGTTCGGGAAGGCCGCGAGGGGCCTGGCTGGCACTTGGCATGGTGTTGGGTTCCAGGGTGAACGTCGCCCGAAGCCAGGCGAGGGGGAAGGAATTAGGGGGCGATTATAGGAATCAGTGCAGAAAATCGGGCAGGCGCTCGTTTCGATAGTAATCATCAGTGCTATCGATGCGACGCTCTAGTACGCACTACGTGGGCCATACACCTTTCATACAGGCTTCCCCAACGCGACCTACAGGGAGGACATTGCAGTAGCACCGGCGACTTATTACCTTGTGATGGCGCACTCGATCCCGCGCGACCCACTGCAAAGGAATTGCATCATGAGCAAGAACACGAAAAAAACCTCCGGCAAGATAGCGGCTCTGGCGGCCGATACTCTCAATGATCCAGACACTTCAGTCATTGCCAAAAGCCTTGCCGCTTCAGCGCTGGCACAGCGTAGTACCGAGAAGCAGACGAGCGCTGAGCTGGAGGAAAAGGCGGGCAAGGTGCTTCAAAGCGACAAGTACAGTGAGGACACCAAATCCCTGGCGGCCTCGGTTCTCTCCCAAGCCAATAAAGAGCGGGGACGTTGAGTAAAAGGCTCACTGTTCTCCTGGTTTGACCTCTCACATCAACCGGGCGTCCATCGGGCGCCCAGGAATGGCGACGGAATAAACCCAGGTCCTCAACCGTTAACCCTTCAGAGCTGCCGAAGTCCGTGCATACGCTGGATTTCTGTTCGGGATTATCGATTGAATTGGAGAGGTCCATGCTTGTTTATCGGAACACACTCAGCGAAGCATTGCCGCTTCGTGAGCGTGCGGGCGCGATCGGTTTGGTGTTGAGCCTGGAAGGCGCCCGTTACTATGTATTCGTCAGTCGGCAATCACGCGATCAGGTCGCCAACAGTGCTGTGGGCAATAAGCTGAGGGTCAGTGCGCAGCTGCTTAAAGTCCCACCCTCCCCGCAGATACACCAGGCGAAGTACGCTGAATTGCTGCCCATTGCGCGGGACCTGGCAACGCAACGGGGGGTGGAAGCCGAAAGCCGGCATGCCGAAGAGTTGTTGATCGAGCACTTTGATGAGTGCGTGCAAAATTTCGTCGCGTTGCGCGGCCGTCCGCCGGCAAAAGCCGAGGTGTTTCTGTCCCACTGTCCTTGCCAATCAAAAGACCCAGGCGCCAGCCCGGCGCGTACGCTCGCCGGTACTTATTACGAGGCCACCTGCAAGGCCAAGTTGATAAAGTTTTGCACGAGCGCTACCCGTGCCGCGATTTCATGGAAGGTGTATTACCAATTCGATATCGGCACATCGAAGCTCGATATCAATGAAAACCTCGGCAATCTAACGATGTGCAAACAGCCGGCGTTCATCAACTTTTAGAAACGTGCGCGCCGTGGTCAGCCAGGCGCGTTGCCAGGCTCTGAATAAACACGGCTTCCGCCCGACTCATCTTCTGCTCTCGATTCCACAGTAGATGAATGTCCACGTCCGTTATTCCCTCATCCGGCGGTAACCGCCAGAGCAGCCCGTTTTTCACATCCTCCGCCACCACATGGATCGGCAGGCAGCCCAGGCCGAAGCCGGCGATCACCAAGCGCCGCACTTCTTCCAGGCTTGAGGACGAAGCCACAATCCGCCCGCTGAACCCCTGCTGGTCGCGGAAAATCGTCAGCGGTGAGAGCATCCCGCCGATCTGGTCACTGGTGAAGCTCACGAAGTTCTCCGACTGCAGATCGCCCTCCGCCAAACCAATGCGCCCGAACAGCGGGTGATGGCGCCCGCAAAAAAACGCATAGCGCTGGCGCAGGAACAGGTGCTGTTCCAAGCGTGGCTGCGGTCGGCGGTTAAGACTCAGCCCCAGGGTCGCGGTTTTTTCCAGGAGCGCGGCAACGATGTCCGAGCTGCGCATCACCTCAACTTCCAGGTCGACCCGAGGATGTTCACGATGAAAATCCGCCAGGAATTCATCGAAGGTGTCCGAGTTGATCCGGCTGATCATCAGCAAGCGCACTTTGCCGATCACTTCATCACCGGGCTTTTGCAGGGCATTGCTCATCTGCGACACCTGGCCGTACATCTCGCCGGCGATGGCGAAGATCTGCTCGCCGGCCTCGGTCAACACAAAGCGCGGCCCACGGCGGACGATGAGTTGGCAGTCGAGCTGTTCTTCCAGGCGCTTGAGCGCCTGACTGATCGCCGGCTGGGTCAGGTGCAGGCGGGCGGCGGCGCGGCTGATGCTCAGCTCCTGGCCAATCACACGGAAGGTGCGCAGCAGGTTCCAGTCCAGGCGGTCGTTGAGCAAGGGGTGAATGTCGCGGCGGGCTTCGGGCATGGCGCAGCTCGATAATAAGCAGGGTTTATAATTGGAATAATAAATAGAAAATTGACTAATCATAGCCCCAAGACGATAAATCACCCCTAACAAGCGCCATCAGAGCGCATGCGTTCGACCTTTCTCCTGCCAAAAAAATAACCAAAGGAGCCAGCCCCATGAAGCCTTCCGCTTCGCCCCAGCCTCGCCGTGCTGCGGCCGCCGCTTTTATCGGCACCATGATCGAGTGGTACGACTTTTATATCTATGCCACCGCCGCGGCGCTGGTGTTTGGCCAACTGTTTTTTCCCTCCGAAGACAAACTCTTCAGCACCATGGCGGCGTTCGGTACCTTTGCCGTGGGTTTCTTCGCGCGGCCGCTGGGCGGCATTGTGTTCGGGCACATCGGTGACCGGATCGGCCGCAAGAAATCCTTGGTGATTACCCTGGTGATGATGGGTGTGGTCACCGTGTGCATCGGCCTGCTGCCGACCTATGCGCAGATCGGTGCGGCTGCGCCGGTGTTGCTGATCCTGCTGCGTGTGGTGCAGGGTATTGCCGTTGGCGGCGAGTGGGGCGGGGCGGTGTTGATGGCGGGCGAGCATGCGCCGAAAGGTCGGCGCAACTTCTTTGCTTCCTTCGCGCAATTGGGCAGCCCGGCTGGGCTGATCCTTTCGCTGCTCGCGTTCAGTGCGGTCACCCGTCTGCCGGAAGACGCGTTAATGAGTTGGGGCTGGCGCTTGCCGTTCCTGGCCAGCGCGTTGCTGTTGGTGGTTGGCCTGGCGATTCGTCTGGGCGTGAATGAGTCGCCGGAATTTCTTGAAGACAAAGCCTTGGCGGAAAAAGCGCGGGCGATCAAGAAAGACCAGGCCCCAGTCATTGAAGTGCTGCGAACCGCCTGGCGTCCGCTGCTGCTGTGTATCGGTGCCAACACGTTGGGCATTGCCGGTGTGTATTTCACCAACACCTTCATGATTGCCTACAGCACTCAGCAATTGGGCCTACCGCGTTCGTTGATTCTGGAGTGCCTGTTCTTCGTCGCCATCATCCAGTTCTGCGTCCAGCCGCTGGCCGCCTGCGTGGCGGAGAAGGTCGGTGCCACGCGTTTCCTGTGCGCAATGACGGTGCTGGCCATGGCTTCGCCTTACCCAATGTTCGTATTGGTCAGCAGCGGCCAGGCGCCCTTGATCATCCTCGGCATCGCCTTGGCGGTGGTGTGCATGGCCTCGTTTTATGCGGTGATCGCCGGCTTCGTCAGCGGCCTGTTTGAAACCCGTGTGCGCTACACCGCGATCTCCCTGGCCTACCAGGTTTGCGGTGCGCTGGCGGGCGGCCTTACGCCGTTGATCGGCACCTGGCTGGCCCACGAATATCAAGGCCAATGGTGGCCGATGGCAGTGTTTTACAGCTTGATCGCGGCGGTCTCGCTGGTGTGTGTGCTGGCGTTGTCGCGCCGGCATGCCACCGCCCACCGTCATGAAATGGCCCATAGCGTTTGATGGAGTGTCTGTAATGTTGAAGATCAATGGCGAGCGCCTATGGGCCAGCCTGATGGCCATGGCCGAGATTGGCGCCACGGCACGCGGCGGCAGTTGCCGCCTGGCTTTGAGCGCCGAAGACAAAGCCGGTCGCGAACTGTTCAGCCACTGGTGCACGGCCGCCGGGCTGACCCTGAGCGTGGATGCCATCGGCAACCTGTTCGCCCGTCGTGCCGGAACGGACAAGGACGCGGCGCCGGTGATGATGGGTAGCCACCTCGACACCCAACCCGAAGGTGGGCGTTTCGACGGTGTCTACGGTGTATTGGCGGGTCTGGAGGTGATCCGTAGCCTTGACGATCATGGGATCCAGACACGCAAGCCACTGGAAATCGCGGTATGGACCAACGAGGAGGGCGCTCGTTTTACCCCAGCCATGCTCGGTTCGGCGGTATTCACCGGCACCCTGGCACTGGACAAGGCCCTGGCCACCGCCGATGTCGATGGCATCAGTGTGGCCGAGGCTTTGCGTGCTACCGGCTACAACGGCTCACGCCCCTTGGGCGGCGCGGTGGATGCGTATTTCGAAGCGCATATCGAGCAGGGCCCGATTCTTGAGGACAACGCCAAGAGCATCGGTGTGGTCACCGGCGGGCAGGCGATTCGCTGGCTGGATGTGCGCGTCGAAGGCATGGCTGCCCACGCCGGCACTACGCCGATGCTGCTGCGTAAAGACGCCTTGTATGGCGCCGCGCAAATGATCCAGGCCCTGGAGAAACTGGCGGCGGATTTTGCCCCCGAAGGCCTGACCACCGTGGGTGAACTGAGCATCGCCAAATCGTCGCGCAACACTATTCCTGGCCTATTGAATTTCACCGTCGACCTGCGGCATCACCGCGACGTCGATATCGACGCCATGGAACAGCAAGTGCGCCAACAACTGCAGGCCATCGCCGAGCAACGCGGGCTGTCCGTGACCGTCAGTCCACACTGGATCAGCCCGGCCACACCGTTCGACGCCGACTGCGTCGCCTGCGTGCAAACCGCCGTGGATGCCCTGGGTTACAGCCAACAACGCATCGTCAGCGGCGCCGGCCACGACGCCATCCACCTGGCGCGCTATTGCCCGACAGCGATGATCTTCATCCCTTGCGTCGGCGGCCTCAGTCACAACGAAGCCGAAGACGTGTTGCCCGAGGACGTGCGCCAGGGCACCGACGTATTGCTCAATGCCGTGTTGAAACGCGCCGGCCAGGTTCAGTAAGGAGATTTCTTCATGCGTACGTTTTTTCATCCCGAACAACTTTTGCATCATCCGCGCAGCTACTACTCCCGTGGCCAGATGCGTACGCCGCAAGAGGTTCCCGAGCGCGCCCGTAACCTGTTGTTGGCCGCGCAAACCTTGGGTTTCGACATCCAGCAGCCGCAGGACTACGGCCTTGATCCCTTGCTGGCCGTACACGGTGCGCCCTACCTGGCTTTCCTGCAGGAAGCCCACCAGCGCTGGAAGGAAATCCCCGAAGACTGGGGCGACGAAGTTATGTCCAATATCTTCGTGCGCGAACCCAACGCCCTGCGCGGCATCCTTGCCCATGCGGCGCGTTACCTCGCAGATGGCAGTTGCCCGATCGGCGAACTGACCTGGCGCTCGGCCTACTGGTCGGCCCAGAGCGCCGTGGCTGCCGCCCAGGACATTCTTGATGGCGCACCGGCCGCCTACGCCCTCTGTCGTCCACCGGGCCACCATGCGCGTTACGATGCCGCAGGAGGATTCTGTTACATCAACAACGCTGCGGTAGCTGCCCAGGCATTGCGGGAAGGTTTCCAGCGCGTCGCCGTACTCGATACCGACATGCACCACGGCCAAGGTATCCAGGAGATTTTCTACGACCGTGACGACGTGCTTTACGTCTCGATTCACGGTGACCCCACCAACTTCTACCCTGGCGTTGCCGGCTTCGCCGAAGAGCGCGGTAGCGCAGCAGGTGAAGGCTTTAATCTCAACCTGCCAATGCCCCACGATGCCAGCGAGGCGGTGTTCTTCGAAAAACTGGAACTGGCCTTGGCGGCGGTGAAAAACTTCTCGGCAGATGTGCTGGTGTTGTCACTGGGTTTCGATATCTACGAGCTGGACCCGCAGAGCAAAGTCGCCGTTACACGGGAGGGTTTCGCGCGGTTGGGTGAGTGCATTCGCGGGTTGGGATTGCCGTGCGTGATCGTGCAGGAGGGCGGCTATCACCTGGAGACGTTGGATAGCAATGCGCGGGCGTTTTTTAATGGCCCGCAGGTTTGGGTGTGAGTGTATCGGGCACCAGCTCCAATATTCGGTCTCTGCCGCCTTCCGCCAGCAGGTAAGTCCCTCGTCCTGTCGGGACAATCGACTGTGGTGCTTTCAAGAACGAGAGAATGGTTTGCTGGCGCCCCTGTTTATCAATCAACAGCAGGCGTGCCCGATGGGTGGCGTCTTCGTTGACCCATAACCCGCGCTCATCGCACATCAGGAACGTGGGTTGGTTCAGGTTGGCCAGCACCACCGGGTCGCTGCCATCATCGGTCAGCTCACGTACCACACCTTTTTGCTTTTCGTTGTAGAGCAGGCGCCCATCCGTGCAGCGCACGATGGATTCGCCTTCCTGCACTTGGTCGCGCAACACGGTCAGGGCGCCGTCGCTCCAGCGATAACGCAGCAGGCGCCCGGTGGGTTTGCGGTCTTCGATGGCGTAGAGATCGTCGCCGTCATCCCACAAGCCTTGTACGCTTTCGCCTGTGAACAGTTCGGTGACGACGCCGTCCTTGAAGAAGCTGACGGGCAAATCGGCAGACTCCTGGCTGAACACCCAACCGCCACGGGTCCGGACGATACCATCCGGTTTGGACAGGTTGGTCACCACCCCTTCACGGGTGCCGTCGGGGTGAATACGCACGATGCTGCCTTTGCCCTTGTCGAGTTCCTGGCTGACCATCAACGAGCCATCCGCCATGGGCATCAGCGAGGCGGCCTTGGGCACGTCACGGTGTATGACTCGCACGTTCCAACCCTTGGCGGCACTGACGGGGTAGTAACTTTGCCAGGCAAAAAAGCCCAGGGTGGCGACGCACAGCACGCCCGCTGCACGCACGCCGATCCGGAGTGCAAAGTATTTTTTTGCGGAGTGAGTCATTGATGATTGCCAGCAGTCAGTCGGGGGGATTTAGAGCCGATCACCCTACCAAGCTTAACGATGAACTTCACCCACGTTGAACCCGGTGTCCCCTTTTAACGGTGCTTAACGCTCTGCCTCCAAGCCCTGCCGGAGCTTTTCCAGCAATTCATCGATATGAAAGGGCTTGGTAATCAGGTCCATGCGTTCACCCAGGAAGTTCTGTCGGTTGGCCGCATTCTCGGCGTAGCCGGTCATGAACAGGATGGGTAGGTCGGCACGCAGGACGCGCGCATGGTCGGCCAGCTCACGACCGGTCATGTAGGGCAGGCCGACATCGGTGAGCAGCAGGTCGATGGAAGGGGCGGCCTTCAGAATGGCGAGGGCTTCGTCGCCGTCCGCTGCCAGGCTGCAGTGGTAGCCGGCATCCGTCAGTACCTCGGCGACAAAACTACGAACTGAAGGCATGTCTTCGACGATCAATATGTGTTCACCCTTGCTGTTGCCCGGCATCGGCAGCGCCTTGGTGGCTAGGGTGGCGGGCCTCTCGGCGGCGGGCAGCATGATGGTCACTTCGGTGCCCTGACGGGTCACACTACGGATCTGCGCATCGCCGCCTGACTGGCGGGCAAACCCGTAGATGGTCGACAGACCCAATCCGGTGCCTTGGCCCACGGGCTTGGTGGTGAAGAAGGGGTCGAACACCTTATCGATCAGGCTGTTCTCGATACCGACACCGTTATCCCGCACCGACAGGGCGACGTAGGGACCGTTTTCCAGCTTGAGGTTGCCGTTGGAGTAAGCCGGATACGTCGTGACCCAGATAATCCCGCCCAGGGGCAACGCATCGCGAGCGTTGATCACCAGGTTCAGCACTGCGCTTTCCAGCTGGATCGGGTCCACCATCGCCACGGCGGGGTTGGTGGTCAGCTCCAGTTTCAAGGCGATGTGTTCACCGATGGTGCGCACCAGCAATTCTTCCAGGGAACGGATATGCGCATTGATATCAATCGGCCGGGTGTCCAGTGGCTGCTGGCGGGCAAAGGCAAGCAGTCGGTTCGTCAGGCCAGCGGCGCTCAGGGCTGAACTGAGCGCGGCGTCGGCATAGCCCAGCACCTTGTCGGTGCGTTGGCTTTCGATACGTTTTTTGATCAACTCCAGGCTGGTGATGATGCCGGTCAGCAAGTTATTGAAGTCATGGGCAATGCCCCCGGTGAGCTTGCCCAAGGCATCCATTTTCTGCGCCTGGAGCAACTGCGCTTCGGTTCGCGCCAACTGGCTGGCGGCGTTGGCCAGCTCGGCCTGCTGGTGGCGTTCGCGATGGCGATGTTCGGTGACATCTTCGACAAACACCAGGCTCAATTCGGCACGGTCATAGGGCGAGATCTGCCACTCGGTTTCGCGCAGTTGCCCGTCGACCTTCATCTGCAGCGTTCCCTTCCAGCGCTCACCGGCCCCCAGGCGCAGGCACAGCTCTTGGATCACCGCGAGTTGATCGGCGGCAAAGCATTCGAGCAGGGCGTCCGGATTGAGGTTGTCGTGAATCAATTGGGCGAACGCGTGGTTGCATTCGTGCACTTTCAGCTGTGCGTCCATCACCGCAATCGGTGCGCTGATGTTGAAGAAGATCTCTCTGAAGCGCGCCTCGCTTTCGCGTAGGGCGTATTCGGTATCACGCACGCGCAACAAGGTACGCAGGGTCGCCAGCAACACGTCCGGGTCTATCGGGTGGATCAAGTAGGCATCAGCGCCGGCGTCCAGCCCAGTAATGATGTCGCCGGTTTCGATGGACGCTGCAGAGACGTGTACCACCGGCAGCAAGGCCGTGGCCGGGTCGGCGCGCAAACGGCGGACGATGTCGAAGCCGCTCATGTCGGGCAGGTTGACGTCCAGGACCAGGGCATCGATTTTCCCGCTGGCGATGAGGTCCAGCCCCTCCTGGCCGGTGCCCGCTTCCAGCACCCGGTAATGATGACGCTCAAGGCGCCGGCGCAGGGCGTAGCGCGTGGCGGCGTTGTCGTCAACGATCAGTAGCTCAATGTCACGTTTCATCGACGGTCTCGCTGGCGAGGGAAAAGGGAATGATCACAAAGAACAGCGAGCCCACCCCAGGTGTGCTTTCCACGCCCACCCGGCCACCCAGCAATTCGGCGAAACGCTTGCACAGCGACAGGCCCAGGCCGGTGCCGCGTAGACGTTTCTGCAGCGGCGAGTCAATCTGGGAAAAGTCTTCGAACAGATTACTGTGCAATTCGGCAGGAATGCCCAGGCCGGTGTCCTGCACGGCAAAACGGATTTCGTGTGCATTCTCCATGCGCGCCGAGACCCGCACTTCGCCTTGCGCCGTGAACTTCAGTGCATTGGAGATGAAGTTACGCAGAATCTGCGCCAGCTTTTTGTCATCGGTGTAGAGCTTGGGCAGGCCGGATGGCTCTTCGAAGATCAGGTCCACCGAGCTTGCATCGGCAATCGGCCGAAACATGCCGCGCAACGCCGAGAACAGGTCGAACATATCGAACCAGGCCGGGGAAATACTGATGCGCCCGGCCTCAATCTTGGCCAGGTCCAGCAGGTCGTCGACCATCTCGCGCAGTTCGCGCGCAGAACTGCGGATGAAGCTGACCTGGGTGTGCTGTTCCGGGCTCAACGGGCCGTCCAGCTCATCGGCCAGCAGACTGGTAATACTCAGGATCGAGCCCAGCGGTGTGCGGAACTCATGGCTCATGTAGGACAGAAAGCGGCTTTTGAGGTCCGATGCCTGGCGCAGTTGGTCGGCTTGGGTGTCCAGTTCGGCATACAGCGCTAGAACGCCCTGGTTGGTTTCGTCCAGTTCAGTGCGCAGGGCATCTGTCTCCAGGCGAAGGCGTTGCACTTCTGCGGCGAGCGAGGCAGGGGTGTCAGCCATCAATGGCCTCCAAGGCAATCACGAAGACCGTGACATCATCCCGGCCGCGACAGAAATCACGGTGCAGGATAGCGGCGATCAGGGCAGGGTGGCGGTGGACGAGTCCAGGGTAGTCCAAGAGATTCCAACGTGATTGCAGGCCGTCGCTGTACAGAATCAGCAATTGGCCGCCCACCTGAGCGTAGTCGAAGGCATGGGCCTTGCGAAACTGCACGCCCACGATGCCGGGGTGTGAGGCCAGGCCACGGGACTTGTCCGGCGCGACCAGGCTGGCGCCGATATTGCCCACGCCAGTGAACCTCAGGTTATCGGCTTCGGCATCATACTGGGCCACGGCCAGGGCGCCGCCACGGGTGCCATTCATGCCGATGTGTATATCGTTCATCAGCACCGTCGAGTCCAGAAACGCGTTCTGGGCAAATACCGTCTCTCCTGCTCGGGCGGCACGCTCGGCAAATTCGCCATGACCGAGTCCGTCGGCCACCATCACACTGAAGCGGCCAGGTTCGATTGCCAGGTGCCAGGCGTCGCCGCAATGCGGATCCTCGTGCAGTGAATGCTGGCTGACCCCGTAGCGAATGTCCTTGGCCAGTGAGCCGCGGGGGTACAACCTGGCCAGGATCGCCGTGCCACGAGGGTCGGCGTACACATCGAACACCTGGGCCAGGCGTGAAATCGCCCCCAGGCCAATGCCCTGGGTGCCGCCGGTGGAGTAGCCGTCCACCAGGCAACTGTTCAGGTCGAAGCCTTGGCCACGGTCGATGGCCACCAACTCGACACCACCGTTACCGGTGGCGCGCAGATGCAATTGACCATGGTCGGCGTGCTTCAAGACATTGCTGGCCAGTTCCGTGGCCACCAGGGCCACGCGTCCGGCGTCGGTATCGTCGAAGCCCAGGCCTTCGGCGAGTTGCTGCGCGGTGCGCCGGGCATGGCCGATCTGGCTGGTGTCTTCAATCAACAATACATGCGTCAGGACGCTGGGGATGTTCAGGCCCATCGGGTGATCGTCACGCGGGTGCCTTTGCCGGGTGTGGTGTCCAGTTCAAATTCATCCACCAGGCGCTTGGCGCCGGTCAGTCCCAGTCCCAAGCCGCTGCCGGAGGTCCAGCCGTCGGTCATCGCCAGCTTCAGATCGGGAATGCCCGGGCCTTCATCGCGAAAGGTCAGGCGCACGCCGAAGCGGTGGTCTTTTTCGATCACCGCCCAGTCCATGTGGCCGCCCTTGCCATACACCACCGTGTTACGGGCCAGTTCACTGACCGCCGTGACCAGCTTGGTCAGGTCGATCAGGCGCATGCCGCAGTCCTGGGCCAACTTGCGCACCAGTTGTCGAGCCAGCACGACATCCTGTTCGATCAGCACCGGGTGGGTGCCATTGCTGGCTTGGGTCATGAGCGTTCTACCCGGTCGCGCAGCAGTTTCATGCCGCGCTCGACATTCAATGCAGTGGCCACGCCGGGCAGGGTCATACCCAGTTCTACCAGGGTGATAGCCACGGCCGGTTGCATGCCCACCAGCACGGTCTGGGCATCCATGATGCTGGACAGGCCGGAAATGGTGCCGATCATGCGCCCGATGAACGAGTCGACCATGTCCAGCGCCGAAATATCGATCAACACGCCTTTGGCCGAGGTGCGGCTGATGCGCTCGGACAAGTCGTCCTGCAAGGTCAGTGCAAGCTGGTCGTGCATGTCCACCTGGATGGTCACGAGCAAAAACTCGCCCATCTGCAAAATAGGGATGCGTTCCATGCTCAGACAGCCTTGGTGACGGTGACGCCGAGGCGTTTGAGCGAGAGGGCCAGAGCGTCGGCCAGGTTGGCCTTGGTGACCACGCCTTGCAGGTCGAGGCCCAGGTGCACGATGGTCTGGGCGATTTGCGGGCGCACGCCGCTGATGATGCAATCGGCACCCATCAGGCGGATCGCGGTCACGGTCTTGAGCAGGTGCTGGGCGACCAGCGTGTCGACAGTCGGCACACCGGTAATGTCGATAATCGCGATTTCCGCGCCGGTGTCGACGATACGTTGCAGCAGCGACTCCATCACCACCTGTGTGCGCTGCGAGTCCAGGGTGCCGATCATCGGCAGGGCCAGCACGCCGTCCCACAGCTTGACGACTGGGGTGGAGAGTTCCAGCAATTCTTCCTGTTGGCGTTTGATCACCGATTCGCGGGACTTCTGAAACGTGCGGATGGTGTGCATGCCCAGTGCGTCGAGCAGCTCCGATATCTTCAACAGCTGTTCGGCCAACTGCACAGGTTGATCGGCATATACCTGTTGGAGCAGGGCGAACAGGGGGCCTTTAAGGGCGAAGATAAAACTGGCGGTTTGTTGCGAGTCCTGACCGGCGAGGGCGCGACTGTGAGAAAGTTTTTCCAGGAATACACGGGTTTGCGCCCAGTTTTCGTGGTCGGTATTCTGGGAACCGCCCAGTTGCAGGGCCTCAGTCAGCAGATTCAGGAACTCATGGGTCTGCTGTTTGATATCGTCGCCTTTGATGTTGCGCGTAGCGCCCGAGGCCTCGAGGCTGGCATTCCATTCGTCAAGGAGGGCGCTTCGATTATCCAGCAGAGCCTGAATTGTGTTCGTTTGCAAAGTTGCCACGGGTAACCTCCTTGAATGCCTTAGATGAACTGCACGCAATTTATACTAAATAGAACCGTTTTGAAGTATTTCGCCGAATTTTCCGAACATAAACGGACAGGTCACACCCATGGCGAATCCAGCATTTGATTTCGATCAGCTTTCGCTGCACTCCAGCGACGCCAGATAATCCTGGCCGCCGTAATACAGGCCCAGGATCGATACCGTTTCGCTGGCAGCGTTCAGCACGAACGCGATGACCGTGGTGCGCCGATAGTGAGTGATGCGCAAGTCTTTGAGCAGGTCATCACGGCGGGTGCCGCGCAAGGGAAACAGGCAAAGGCCTTCGCAGTAGCGGATGAGGCTGTCGATAAAGCGTGCAGCTATAACTGGGGAACCGGCATCGCTGATGTAGTCTTCAAGGGCGTCGAGTTGCGCCAAGGCTTCAGGCGAAAAGGCTACCGTGTAACTCACGCTTTCCCGGTGCCTTTTCGCTGACGCTTGGCTGCCATGTGTTCTCGAACCTGTTCGACGGACAGCGCGCGCTCGGGCTCGGCCTTGAGGGCTGCCGCAGCTGGGATCACCTCGTCCCGCAGCCAGTCTTCCATGGCGCGATCACGGGCCAGCAATACTCTCAGGCCGTCGCGGATCACTTCGCTCTCGGATGCATATTCACCGGCCGCGACTTTGGCTTTGACCAGGGCCGCCATTTCGATTGGCAAGGTAATGCTCATTTGCTGGGTTGAGCGCATGTGGAAGTCCGCCGAAGGAGGGTAGGATTCAATCCTACTCGACCACTGTCGTGATGCAAGAAGCAACTGGTCGATGCCGATATCCAGCATCTCGTCGTCTGTCCAGAAGTAAGGGGTTTCCATGTGTGCTACATCTCCCGTTGTGAAGGTCAGGCCGCAAGTATTGACCCATTTCGACGATTGCGTGGCCGCAAAAAACCCAATAACCCACTGATATGTATGACTTCATATTTGTAGCAGGGTTATTGCGACAAACCGGTCTCGGCATGCATGGCGCGCCATCGGCTCCCATACGATAATGCCTGCCACCTCGACCACATTGGCCTTCCCGTGATCATCAACTTCGACCTCAACGACCTCCAAGCCTTCCGCGCCGTGGTAGACAAGGGCAGTTTTCGCGGTGCCGCCGAAGCCATCCGGATCTCGCAGCCGGCCCTCAGCCGGCGTATCGAAAAGCTCGAGACTGCCCTGGATGTGAAGCTGTTCGAACGCACCACGCGGCGCGTCAGCCTGACCATGGTCGGCCGCGCATTCCTGCCGCAGGTCGAGCGCATGCTCGACGATCTCGATGTCGCGCTCATGGGCATCAGCAATGTCGCGTCCACACGCATGGGCAATGTCACCATCGCCTGCGTGCCGTCCACTGCGTATTACTTCATGCCCCACGTGATCTCTGAATTCCACAAGTTGTATCCGAAAATTCGCCTGCGGGTGCTGGATGCCAGCGCCGGTGAAGTGTGCAATGCCGTAGAAAGTGGCGAGGCGGATTTCGGCGTGAGTTTCAGCGGCAGCCTGGCCGATGAAGTGGAGTTCGAACTGCTGCTGCAGGAGCGTTATGTGCTGGCCTGTCGCCGCGATCATCCCCTGGCCCAGCGTGGCAGCGTGACCTGGTCCGAAGCCTACGAACACGACTACATCACCGTGGACAAGACTTCCGGCAACCGCTTCCTGCTCGACCAGGCGTTGCGTGGCGTGCGGGTGAAAAAGCCGAGTATCTGCGAGACGCACCACGTCACGACGATGATCGGGCTGGTGGAGGCAGGGCTGGGGGTCGCGATGGTGCCCTCGATTGCGATGCCGGCCGGCGAGCATCCGATCCTGGTGAGTGTGCCGCTGGTGGAGCCGCAGGTGATGCGCAATGTGGGCTTGATAAAACGCCGCGGGCGGACCTTGCCGCCAGCGGCGCTGGAGTTGGAACGGTTGGTGCGGGAGATGCCGTTTCGGTCAGCGTGACACCGAGTCCAGGCCGGTGGCTTGCACCACCGGTTGCGCCTGGGGCGACGCCAGGTACTGCAACAAGGCCTTGGCCTGCTCAGGGTGTTCGGCATTCACCGGGATACCGGCTGCAAAACGGGTCACCGATTGCACGTCTTCCGGGATCTTTCCGACGTAGGTCACACCCGCCACCGGCAGCAATTCCGCGACCTGCTGCAGGCCCACTTCGTAGTCACCCTTGGCGACCTGTTCGGCCACCGGCAGGCGTTCGATCATGGTGCCTTTGGCCGGCATGCCGAGCTTCTTGAACAACTCCTTCTCGACATACACACCGCTGGCGCTGTCCGAGTAAGCCACGGATTTGGCCTTGCTCAGCACGGCTTTCAGTTCGGCATCCGTACCGATTGCAGGTTTGACCGCGCCGGCCTTGACCACCAGGCCGATGCGCGAGTCCGCCAGTTCCACACGGGAAGCCGGGTCGACCTTGCCTTGTTTGATCAGGTCATCCAGGGCGTAGCCGACCATGATTACCACGTCGGCATGTTCGCCACGGGCGAGACGGTTGGGAATCGCTTCCGGCGCCTTGCCCATGGACGGACCCAGGATGGTGTCGAGGCTGTCACCGCTTTGCTTGGCGTACTGCGGGCCAAGCAACTTATACGCAGCGGTGAAGCCACCCGATGTCATCACCTTGAGCTGTTCGGCCTGTGCCGACAGCGCCAGGGCGCCGAGGGCCAGGGCCGTCAGGGTCTTGAGCAACGGCTTCATCATGCCGCCTCCTGCATCACCTGGCCACGGGTGTTGGCGCGACGGTACAGCGCCAGGGTCGAGCACAGCGCGCAGGCGGCGGCGAACATCATCCAGTAGGCCGGCGAGGCCTTGTCTTCGGTGATGTGGATGAACCAGGTGGAGATCGCCGGGGTAAAGCCGCCGAAAATCGCAGTCGCCAGGCTGTAGGCCAGGGAGAAACCTGCCACGCGCACTTCCACCGGCATGATTTCGGTCAGGGCCGGGATCATGGCGCCGTTGTACAGGCCGTAGAGGAAGGAGAACCACAGCAGGGTTTCCAGCATGTGGGCAAAGCTCGGCGCATTTACCACGTAGGACAATGCTGGATAAGCCGTGAGAACCGTCAGCACGGTCATGGCGATCAGCACCGGCTTGCGGCCGAAACGGTCGCTCAGGGTGCCGCCGATCGGCAGCCAGACAAAGTTCGACACCGCCACCAGCAGGGTCACCAACAGCGCGTCGGAGGTGCTCAATTGCAGCACGGTCTTGCCGAAGGTCGGTGCATACACGGTGATCAGGTAGAACGCGGTGGTGGTCATGGCCACCATCAGCATGCCGCCGATGACTACGGTCCAGTTCTTCACCAGGGTCGCCAGCACTTCACGCATGGTCGGGCGATGCTTGCGGTTGGCGAACTCTTCGGTTTCCTGCAGGTTGCGACGCAGGATGAAGATGAACGGGATGATCACACAGCCGATGGCGAACGGAATGCGCCAGCCCCAATCGGCCACCACGGCGGGTTCCATCCACACGTTCAGGCCATAACCCAGTGCGGCGGCGACCACGATGGAGATCTGTTGGCTACCCGATTGCCAGCTGGTGTAGAAGCCTTTGCGGCCGGGTGTGGCCATTTCGGACAGGTACACCGACACACCGCCCAGTTCCGCGCCGGCCGAGAAACCTTGCAGCAGGCGGCCAAGCAGCACCAGCAGCGGTGCCCACAGGCCGATGGTGTGATAACCCGGCACCAGCACGATCAGCAGCGTGCCGCTGGCCATGATCGACAGGGTCACGATCAGTCCTTTGCGGCGACCGACGTCATCAATGTAGGCACCCAGGATGATCGCGCCCAATGGACGCATCAGGAAGCCCGCGCCGAACACGGCGAAGGTCATCATTAATGACGCAAACTCATTAGCGGCAGGGAAGAACGCGGCAGCGATGTAGGTGGCGTAAAAACCGAACAGGAAGAAGTCGAACTGTTCGAGGAAGTTGCCCGAAGTCACGCGGAAAACCGCGCCCACTTTCGAGCGGGCAGAGTCGGGTCGGGTAGGGCTAGTCATGGTTTTGTGTCTCCAGCGTTCTTTTTAAAGTGCTTGTTTCGCCTAAGACCGAGAATAGTGGCTGACACATTTAGAAATGATAAGTGACAAATTTGGATAGATTGATGCGCATTGGCTATCAATCAGTGATGCGGTCATAAATGCGTTCGCTGTTCTATGCTGAAGGTGTGACCAATTCTTACGGATGGGAGGTGGCGATGACTGATCAACAGAAACGGCGGGACGAGCCGGAGCGTGAACAACCCCGGCGGCGGGAGGAAGAAAAACCGCAGACCTGGAAGCATCCCGATGATGGGACGGAGCTTTCCGAGCGGGATCAGGAGCGCCCGCTAAAACCCTAATATCAGGCTAAACGCGGTCCAAATGTGGGAGCGGGCTTGCTCACGAAGACGGAGTGTCAGTCAACAGCGCTGTGACTGATCAACCGCTTTCGCGAGCAAGCCCGCTCCCGCATTTATCTGTGCACTCTCATAAATGGGAAATTATTTGACATATTTGATTTGTGATCACATATTGAGGCCATAAGAACGACAACACAGGTTTTGCCTCATGACAGATGGTCCGCTCCTCCTGCCCACCCTGCGCCAGGTGTCCCGCGATACCTTGCAAGACCAGGTCTACCGCCAGATCCGCGAAGCCTTGATGAGTGGCCGTTTCCAGCCTGGCCAGAAACTCACCATCCGCGGTCTCGCCGAAGCGCTCGGTTCCAGCCCGATGCCAGTGCGCGAAGCGCTGCAACGCCTCAGCGCCGAAAACGCCTTTGAAGTCACCGAAACCTCCCGTCTGCGTGTGCGGCTGATGACGGTCGAACGCTTGCGCGAAATCCGTGATGCGCGGGTCGCCCTCGAAGGTTTGCTCGCCGAAAAGGCGGTGCTGCTCCTGCAAAAAGCCGACCTCGACGAAATCACTGACCTCTGCCAGCAGATGCAACACGCTGCCGACGAAGTCGACGTGTCGCGCTATCTGTGGACCAACTTTGCGTTTCACCGGCGCATCTACGCCGTGGCCCAGGCCGAGTTGACTATGGCTGCCGTGGAAAACTTCTGGCTGCACATGGGCCCGTGCTTTGCGTTGGTCGCCCCGGATAAAGCTCACCTGCAACGCTCGATGGAGGCGCACACGCGCATCGTCGAAGCCCTGGCTGCCCGCGACGGCGCCGGCGCACGCGCAGCGGTGACCGATGACATCATGCAGGCCGCCGATTCCCTGGCGCGCCTGCTCGTCAAGAACGACCGTTCGCGGTCGTCTGCTTCAGGAGGTAAACGTGCATGAGTGTCCTACAACGGCTGCAGCCCTATCCTGGGTTACGTGTGTTGATTTCCGGCGGGGCTGCCGGCATTGGTGAAGTGCTGGCAGCGGCGTATCTGGAAGCCGGTGCGCAGGTGCATGTGTGTGATGTGAGTGAGCCGGCCCTGGCGGCGTTTCGCGACAAATACCCAGGCAGCGTCGCCACCCGCGCGGATGTCGGCGATGCCGCGCAGATCGAGGCGGTGTTCCAGGTGCAGCGCGAGCAGTTCGGCGGCCTCGATGTGCTGGTCAACAATGCCGGGATCGCCGGGCCTACCGGCGGGATCGATGCGATCAGCGACGCCGAGTGGCAAGCCACCATCAATATTAATCTCACCGCGCAGTACCGCTTTGCCCACCACGCCGTGCCGATGCTCAAGGAATCGTCCCACGGCCATTTGCTGCATATCGCCTCGGTGGCGGGGCGCTTGGGCTACGCGTGGCGCACGCCCTATGCGGCGACGAAATGGGCGATCGTCGGCTTGATGAAATCCCTGGCCTCGGAGCTGGGCGAGAACGACATCCGCGTCAACGCCTTGCTTCCCGGCATCGTCGAAGGCCCGCGCATGGACGGCGTGATCCGCGCGCGTGCAGAGCAGGTCGGCGTGCCCGAAGCCGAGATGCGCCAGGAATACCTCAACAAGATTTCCCTCAAGCGCATGGTCACCGCCGAAGACGTGGCCGCCATGGCGTTGTTCCTCTGTTCGCCCGCCGCACGCAACGTGACCGGCCAAGCGATCAGCGTCGACGGTAACGTCGAGTACCTGTAAGCCACGCAAGAACACATCGCGCTGTACCCAGGATTTTTTTCATAAGAATAAAAGTCGGAGATTCGTCATGCCCAAAAATCGTCCTGTCATCATTACGTGCGCCGTTACCGGTGCGATTCATACGCCGTCGATGTCACCGCATTTGCCGATCACCGCCCAGGAAATTGCCGACGCCGCCATCGGTGCCGCCGAAGCCGGCGCCGCGATTGTGCACCTGCATGCCCGTGACCCCAACGACGGCCGCCCCAGCCAGGACCCGGCGCTGTTCGCCGAATTCTTGCCGCAGATCAAGGCCGCCAGCGACGTGGTGATCAACATCACCACCGGCGGCGCGCCGACCATGGGCGTGGAAGAACGCCTGCAGCCGGTGATGCAGTTCAAGCCGGAACTGGCCTCGCTGAACATGGGCTCGATGAACTTCGGCCTGTACGAAATGCTCAACCGCTTCACCGATTTCAAGCACGACTGGGAGCGGCCGTACCTCGAAGAAAGTGACGACCGGATCTTCCGCAACACCTTCCGTGACATCACTCACATCCTCAATTCCTGCGCCGAAAACCGTACGCGTTTTGAGATCGAGTGCTACGACATCGGCCACCTCTACTCCGCTGCGCACTTCCTGGAGCGCGGCCTGCTCAAGCCACCGTTGTTTATCCAGTCGGTATTTGGCTTGCGCGGCGGCATCGGCGGGCACCCGGAAGACCTGGCACACATGCGCCGTACCGCCGACCGTCTGTTTGGCGACGACTACGTGTGGTCGATCCTCGGCGCCGGGCGTGGGCAGATTCCGCTGGCGACCATGGGCCTGTCCATGGGCAGCAACGCGCGCGTGGGGCTTGAGGATTCGCTGTGGGACGGGCCGGGCAAACTGGCGGCGTCGAATGCCGATCAGGTCCGGCGCATTCGCACCGTGATCGAAGCCCTCGGCCACCGCGTCGCCACGCCGGATGAAGCGCGGGAAATCCTCGGGCTCAAGGGGCGCGATCAGGTCAACTTCTAACCCAACAAACCGCCGCGTCAAGGCGCGGCTTGCATCCCGCACAACAACAATAAGGGGATCACCATGCGTATCGAAGTGCTCGTCGACGTCAAGACCACCCTGGGCGAAGGCCCGGTGTGGGACGTCGAGCAACAACGCCTGTATTGGATCGACAGCGCCGACGGCCGCATCCTGCGTTGCACCGACGACGGTCGCGAGCTGCGGGCCTGGGACGTGGGCCAGAAAATCGGCTCCATGGCCCTGCGCCGTGACGGCGAGTCGGCCATCGTCGCCCTGCAAAACGGCGTGCACACCCTCGACCTCAACAGCGGCGAACTCAACCTTGTCGCTGATCCGGAACCGCACCTGCCCAACAACCGCCTCAATGACGGCAAGGTCGACCGCCAAGGCCGCTTTATCTTCGGCTCCATGGACACCCAGGAAGACAACGCCAGCGCCAAGCTTTACCGCCTGGACGCCGGCCTGAGCCTGCACACATTGGACGAGGGCATCATCGTGTCCAACGGCCCGTGCTGGAGCCCGTCGGGTGACACCTTCTACTTTTGCGACACCTGGTCCGGCGAGATCTGGGCCTACGACTACGACCTGGCCACCGGCAACGTCAGCCACCGTCGCACCTTCGCCAAGGTCGATACTTCCGGCGGTGGTGCCGCCGATGGTTGCACCGTGGATGCCGAAGGCTGCCTGTGGCAGGCGTTGGTCTACGCCGGAAAACTGGTGCGCTATACCCCCGACGGCCACGTCGATCGCATCATCCAGATGCCGGTGAAAAAGGTTACCAGCCTGACCTTTGGCGGGCCGAACCTGGACACCCTGTTTGTGACCTCCATGGCCAAGCCGCCGCTGCCGCGTTTTCCGGCAGACGGCCAGCAGCGCGGAGCGCTGTTCGCCATTACCGGGTTGGGCGTGCAAGGAATAGCCGAGCGACGGTTCGCCAGCTAGCGCGTGTGTGTGACAAGGCATATTCCTTCGCAACCTTGTGTCAGTGCGCGCCCTTGCGCGCCTGGAGAGGCCCATGGCAACTATCAAAAAAGCGTCGCTGCGCAGTATTCACCGGCATTCCTGGGTGTCGCTGCTGGTCTGCTGGATGATCTGGATCCTCAACGCCTACGACCGTGAGATCGTGCTGCGTCTGGGGCCGACCATCTCCAAGCATTTCGACTTATCCGCCGACCAATGGGGCACCGTGGCTACCGTGGTGATGCTGGCCCTGGCGCTGCTGGATATTCCCGGTTCGATGTGGAGCGACCGTTATGGTGGCGGCTGGAAACGTGCGCGCTTCCAGGTGCCGCTGGTGCTGGGCTACACGGCGATCTCGTTTCTGTCCGGCTTCAAGGCGTTGAGCGGCAACCTCGCCACCTTCATTGCCCTACGCGTCGGCGTCAACCTCGGCGCCGGCTGGGGCGAGCCGGTGGGGGTGAGCAACACTGCCGAATGGTGGCCGGTTGAGCGTCGCGGTTTTGCCCTGGGCGCGCACCATACGGGTTACCCGATTGGCGCGATGCTCAGCGGTATCGTCGCGAGTTTTGTCATCACCGTGTTTGGTGAAGAGAACTGGCGCTATGTGTTCTTCTTCGCGTTCGTGGTGGCGCTGCCGCTGATGATTTTCTGGGCGCGTTATTCCACCGCCGAGCGCATCACTGCACTGTACGTCGACATCGCCGCCAAAGGCATGACCCCGCCGGACAACGCGCCGGCCAGTCAAGTCAAAGGCGAGGCCTGGCGTACATTCCTTGCCACCTTGCGCAACCGCAATATCGCCCTCACGGCGGGCAACACCATGCTCACCCAAGTCGTATACATGGGCGTCAACATCGTGCTGCCGGCCTACCTCTACAACATTGCCGGGCTGTCCCTGGCCGAGTCGGCGGGGATGAGCGTGGTGTTCACCCTCACCGGCATCCTCGGGCAACTGGTGTGGCCGTCGCTGTCGGACATTATCGGCCGACGCACCACCCTGATCATCTGCGGCGTGTGGATGGCGGCGAGTGTCGGCGCGTTCTACTTCGCCAACACCCTGACGCTGATCGTCGTGGTGCAACTGCTGTTCGGCCTGGTGGCCAATGCGGTGTGGCCGATCTATTACGCCGTGGCCTGCGACTCGGCCGAACCGTCAGCGACGTCCACCGCCAACGGCATCATCACCACCGCGATGTTCATCGGTGGCGGCCTGGCGCCGGTGCTGATGGGCAGCTTGATCGCCATGGGCGGCGGCTGGACCACGCTGCACGGCTACACCGTGTGTTTCTTCGTGATGGCCGGCTGCGCCCTGGGCGGCGCGCTGCTGCAACTGTTTTCCCATCGCCCCCAGGCGTTGGCTATGCAACTCGACTCCTAGAACAACACCGATGCGCCCCCCAGCCCGGCTGGCGGGGCGCCAAGAGGAATTGCCGATGACTACCGCGACTTCCGCCCGCACACCGCAGGCGTTGAACAAACTGATGTTCGTCAAGCTGATGCCCTTGCTGATCATCGCCTACATTCTGAGCTTCCTGGACCGCACCAACATCGCCCTGGCCAAACATCACCTGGACGTCGACCTGGGCATTTCCGCCGCGGCGTACGGGTTGGGCGCGGGGCTGTTTTTCCTGACGTATGCACTGTCGGAAATCCCCAGCAACCTGATCATGCACAAGGTCGGCGCACG
The DNA here is from genome assembly GCF_013386605.1 of Pseudomonas sp. IPO3749. NCBI lineage: Bacteria > Pseudomonadati > Pseudomonadota > Gammaproteobacteria > Pseudomonadales > Pseudomonadaceae > Pseudomonas > Pseudomonas sp. IPO3749. The sequence goes on from NZ_JACARN010000042.1 coordinate 64,500, forward strand.
GTTCTGGATCGCGCGGATCATGGTGACCTGGGGCCTGATCTCGGCGGCCATGGCCTTTGTGCAGGGCGAGACCTCGTTCTACGTGCTGCGCCTGTTGCTGGGCATTGCCGAAGCCGGACTCTTCCCTGGCGTCATGCTCTACCTGACCTACTGGTTCAACCGCGAACAGCGGGCACGCGCCACCGGTTATTTCCTGCTCGGTGTGTGCTTCGCCAACATCATCGGCGGCCCGGTGGGCGCGGCCTTGATGCGCATGGACGGCATGCTCGGCTGGCACGGCTGGCAGTGGATGTTCATGCTCGAAGGCCTGCCGGCGGTGGCGTTTGCCTGGGTGGTCTGGCGCAAACTGCCGGACCGTCCGAGCAAGGCGCCATGGCTGTCGGCCGAGGAAGCGCGCGGCATCGAACAGCGCATCGCCCAGGAAACCGAAGAGGGAGCGGGCGAGGGTGGTCACTCGTTGAAAAACTGGCTGACCCCGCAAATCCTGCTGGCGATCTTTGTGTACTTCTGCCACCAGATCACCATCTATACCGTGATCTTTTTCCTGCCGAGCATCATCAGCAAATACGGCGAGCTGAGCACCATGAGCGTCGGCCTGCTGACCTCGCTGCCGTGGATCGCGGCGGCACTTGGGGCCTTGCTGATACCGCGTTTTGCCACCACGCCCGGGCGTTGCCGGCGGTTGCTGATCACGGGCCTGTTGACCATGGCGCTGGGCCTGGGCATCGCGTCGATATCGGGGCCGGTGTTCAGCCTGCTCGGTTTTTGCCTGTCGGCGGTGATGTTCTTTGTGGTGCAGTCGATCATCTTTCTGTACCCGGCTTCGCGCCTCAAAGGTGTTGCGCTGGCGGGCGGGCTGGGTTTCGTCAACGCGTGCGGGCTGCTTGGTGGGTTTGTCGGGCCGTCGGTAATGGGTGTGATCGAGCAAAGCACCGGCAATCCCATGAACGGCCTGAAGGTGATTGCGCTGGTATTGGTGGTGGCGGCTATTGCGGCGCTGCGGTTGCGCATGGGGCACGAACCTGAGCGTGGCGCACAGGCCAGCGAAGCGTCCTACACGTAGACGCCGGCAACGGGGCTTTCTACACTGCGGCTTGTCTTGGGGAAAGGGGCAGGCGCCGATGAATCGCAATGAATTACGCAAGGCCGACATCAACCTGATGGTGGTGTTCGAAGCACTGATGCTGGAACGCAACGTCACGCGGGTGGCAGAGAAGCTGTTTCTCGGCCAGCCGACCATCAGCTCGGCCCTCAACCGCTTGCGTACTTTGTTCAATGACCCGCTGTTCATTCGCGTCGGCCACCGCATGGAGCCCACGGCGCGGGCCGAGGAAATCATCCAGCATTTATCGCCAGCGCTGGACTCGTTGTCCTCGGCCTTGAGCCTGACCCATGACTTCGACCCGTCGATCAGTACCATGACCTTTCGCATCGGCCTGTCCGATGATGTCGAGTTCGGCCTGTTGCCGCCGTTGCTGCGCGCCCTGCGTCAGGAAGCGCCGCAAGTGGTGTTCGTGGTGCAACATGTGGACTACTGGCGCATCCCCGATCTGCTGGCCTCTGGCGATATCACCGTCGGCATCACCCAGACCCGTGGCCTGCCAGCGAATGCCAAGCGCAAGCTGTTGCGCCATATCCGCCCGCGCATCCTGCGTGCCGATGCCTCGGACACACCGCTGACCCTTGACGAATACTGCTCACGCCCTCACGTGCTGGTGTCCCACACCGCCAACGTGGCGGGGTTCGCCGATGAGTGGCTGGCGGAAATCGGCCGCAAGCGCCACGTGGTGTTGTCGGTGCCGCAATACAGCGCACTGCCGGCGTTGCTCGCCGGCACCGACCTGATCGCCAGCCTGCCGGACTACACCGCCGAGGCCATGGCCGTGTCGGGCCACCTGTTCTGCGAGCCGTTCCCGTTCGAGACGCCGACCCTGGATTTGTCCATGGTCTGGCTCAGCCACGTGGACACGGACCCGGCCGAGCGCTGGGTACGCTCGCGACTGGAAGCGTTCATGAGCGATCGAGGGTTGGCGACCAAGGCCTGACTCCGTGGTATATCTAGGATTCTTCCTACCAAAGACTCGGAGCCCTCCATGCCACACCTGCACCTGGAATACACCGCCAACCTGACGAACCTGGCCGTTGAGAAAACCCTGCTACGGCTAAACAACGTGTTGATGGTGTCTGGCCAGTTCGGTTCCGAGTTCGATATCAAAAGCCGTGCGGTCAAGGTCGAGACGTTCCAGGTGGGCACCTCCCTCGACCCGCGCGGTTTTATCGCGGTGAAGCTGTCACTGCTCAGCGGGCGTTCGCCGCAGGTCAAGAAGCAGTTGTCGGAAAGCCTGCTGGCAGCCTTGCAGGACCTGGGCGACTGGCCGGAGGGCGTGCAGGTTCAACTGAGTGTCCTGTTGGTCGACATGGACCGCGATTCCTACAGCAAAGTCGCAATTGGCTAAGCCCTACAACAACCCCTGATCCGCACACACCTTCACCACCTGCTCACGAAACCAGGTATTGGCACTGTCCTGTTCACTGGTTTCGTTCCACTGCATCTCCAGGGTGAACCCCGGCAAGCCGTTCGGCGCTTCGCAATGGCCGAACACCGTGGACGGCGCCAGCAACTTTTGCACGCGACGGGGCAAGGTGACGATGAAGTCCGTGCCGGTGATCATCTTCAAGGCTGCGCTGTAGCTGTTGGCACGGGCGATGACCTGGCGCTTGTGGGCCTGGCGTGCGAGCCAGCCGTCGATCATGTTGGTGTCGGAGGTCCACGGCGTGGGAAACACGTGGCGTCGTTCGACGAAGGACTGCAGGCTGAAGGCCGGTTCCCGCGGCGCCGAGTGTTTATCGAACACGCACACCAAGTCGTCCTCCAGCAGCATCTGGGTGCGGAAGTCTTTGTGGGCGCGATGGAAGTTGGGGCCGAAGCAAATCACCAGGTCGAGACGACCTTCGCGCAGGTCGTCGGCGGGGATGTCGGTTTCCAGCTTCTGCACATTGACGATCACCGGCAGGTCGGCGCGGTCAAAGTTTTTCAACAGGCGCGGCAGGATCAACTGTTCGAAATATTCCGGCGCACACACGTTGAAGGTCACGGCCTTCAGCGTCGGATCGAAGGCTTGGCTGCCGGCGTGGCACAGGTTGATGCTTTCGAGGATCTTCTGCACATGGCCGTACATGGTGGTGGCCTTGTACGTCGGGCGCATGCCGGCGCGCGTGTTGATAAACAGCTCGTCTTCAAAACTGGTGCGCAGCTTCTTCAGGCTGTAGCTCACGGTGGACTGGCTGACAAACAGCGTTTCAGACACCTCGGTAACGCTGCTCTGGTCATAGACGGCGATAAACACCATCAAGTCCTGCATATCGAGCTTTCTGAGCAAGTTACTGTTTAGCATCGGTTTCGTCCGTAAACCCTTTGTACCGAACTCAGTACAAGACAGCACAAAAGCTTAACGGAACGAGCGTGCCAATAGAATGCTCTGTAGGGCGTTTCTATGTTTGGTGTGAGACAAATACTGTTTGCAACACGACCTCAGCGGATATGTCGTGCGTAATGCTTTGGGTTAAAGCGCGTGACGATCAACAGCATCACCACGATCACCGCCGTCAGCGACCACCAGGCCCATTCGAAGCTGCCCAGTTGATCGCGGATCATCCCGGCGATCAGCGGCGACAACCCGGCAATCAGGTAGCCGATGCCTTGCACAAACGCGGTGAGGCCACCGGCGCGGCGCGGGTTGTCGAGGTGGTCGAGGGACAGGATCAGGCTCATCGGGAACAGGCCGCCGATGCCCAGGCCGAGCAGGCAAGGCCACAGCAGGCTCAGGTGTTGCGGGCTGAGGATCAGGCCACAGAAACCCAGGATGATCAGCACCAGCAACACCGCGACTACGCCGCGTTTATCCTGGCGACGGTTGGCGATGGCCGGGGTGATCAGGCCGGAGACGACTTCCATGGCCGTCAGGAAACCCAGCAGCAAGCCGGCGTTCTGTTCACTCCAACCTTGCTCCACGTAATACGGCGCCAGCCAGGCGAGCACGCAGGTGTAGGACGCGGTACCGAGTCCGAAAAATACCGCGAGCAACCACGCGCGACCGTTACCGAAAAATGATTCTTGAGGACCAGCACCGGCTTGGGGCAGTGGCGGCAACACCGAGCGCTGGGCGTACCAAAACACCAAGGCCAACAGCGCCAGCACGGCCCAGATCGCCAGGCCGATGCGCCAACTGCCGGTCTGCACCTGCACGAACGGTGCAAACGAGGCGGCCAGCGCCGCGCCGCCCATGATCGCGGTGACGTACAGGCCCATGAACAGCGAAACATTGTCACTGAACCGCGACTTGATCAGTGCGGGCATCAGCGCCTGGATCATCGCAATCCCCACACCGGCGGCGATGGCGCTGACAATCAACTCCAGCGCCGAATCGAGGAACAACCGCGACAATGTCGCCATGCCAATCACCAGCAGCGACACCACGATGCTGCGGTGCTCGCCAAAACGTTTGGCCAGGCCCATGCCGAAGAACATCGCCAAGCCCATGGCCATCACCGGCAACATGGTCAGCAACGCTGCACTGCTGAAGCTCAAGGGCACGTCGCCGCGAATCGAGGACAACAGTGGGCCGACAGCAGCCATCGACGGGCGCAGGTTGAGGGCGACCAGCACGACACTGATCATCAGCCAGACGGCGGTGGTGGGTTTTGTTTGGACGGTTTCCATGAGACGGCCTTGAGTGAACAGGGGCGAATCAGGCCATGGGTGGAGGAGGGGGGCAAATGAGAAAGTCGCAGGGGCTATCTAAAAAATGCGGATGACTTTGTGGCGTGGGAGCAAGCTTCCTCGCCACAAAAGATCGTTATGGGCTAAAGGGACCGGATCACATGCTTGATCTCCTGAAACGCCGCCAACCCCCAAGGCCCCAACTCGCGGCCAAGGCTGCTCTGCTTGTAACCGCCCCACGCGGCCTGCGGGAAGATCACCTGCGGTGCGTTGATCCACACCAGCCCGGCCTGCAAGGCGTTCGCCACGCGCTCGGCGGTTTCGTGGCTGGCGCTGACCACACTCGCCACCAGGCCGAAATCACTGTCGTTGGCCAGGGCAATGGCCTCGGCTTGCGAGGTGAAGCGTCGTACACAGAGCACCGGGCCGAAGATCTCTTCGTTCCACAACGCGCTGTCCAGCGGTACGTCGGTGAACACGGTCGGGCGGATGAAAAAGCCCTTCGGCAGGTCCGCAGGTCGGTCACCGCCACACAGCAAACGTGCGCCGTCCTCAACACCGCGCTGGATATGCCCCAACACGCGTTGATATTGCACGCGGTTGATCAACGCGCCCATTTCCACGTGATCGGCAAACGGGTCAGCCACGCGAATGCCTTCAGCCCGTGCTTGTACACGTTGCAGGAATTCATCCGCCAGGCTGTCAGCTACCAGCACGCGACTGGTGGCGGAACACATCTGCCCGGCGTTGAAAAATCCACCGCCACAGGCCAGTTCCACCGCCAGGTCCAGGTCGGCATCGGCCAACACCAGCAGGGAAGATTTGCCGCCCAGTTCCAGGCTCACACCCTTGATGGTTTCGGCGGCGCGCTGCATCACTTGCACGCCGACGGCGTTGCTGCCGGTGAAGGAGATCTTCGCCACGCGGCGATCCGCCGCCAGTGGCGCGCCCACTTCCAGGCCCGTGCCGCACACCAGGTTGAACACCCCGGCCGGCAAGCCTGCCTCGGCGATAATCCGTGCCAGTTGCAGTTCCGCCAATGGCGTGACTTCCGATGGCTTGAGCACCACGCAGCAACCGGCCGCCAGGGCGGGAGCGAGTTTCCACGCGGTGGTGACCATCGGGAAATTCCAAGGCACGATCAGCCCGACCACACCGCACGGCTCACGACGCAGGCGTGCGCTGAAGTCCGCGCTGGGCAATGCCACCGGGCTATCCTGGCTGGCATCCATCGCTTCGGCCACGCTGGCGTAATAGTCGAAGGTGGCGATCACATCGTCCACATCAATCGCGGCTTCAAACAGCGGTTTGCCGTTGTTGCTCGACTGCAGGTGCATCAGCTGTTCGCGCTGCTCGCTGACGCCTTGGGCGATCTTGCGCAACAGCGCGGCGCGGTCGCGGCCGGTGCTTTTTGACCAGTCGATGAACGCGGCGCTGGCGGCGTCGACCGCCTCAGTGACCGTGCTCGCATCGCCGACGCTGACGTGGGCCAGGACGGCTTCAGTCGCGGGGTTGATCACATCAAGCGAGGCCAGTCCGGCACGCCATGCGCCATTGATATACACACCGTTCAATACCGCGCTCATACCGTCACCGCCTTCATCCACAGCCCCTGTTCGATTTCAATCAGCGTCGGCCCTTGGCGATCAGCCGCTGCGCGTAGTGCCACGCGCAGCGACTCAATCCCTTGGATGCTGTCGGCGGCGCAACCGAGTGCCTTGGCCACGCCGATAAAGTCCGGCGTGTAGATGTCCACGCCGACCGGCTCGATGGCGCGGTTGACCATGTATTTCTTGATCTCCTCATAGCCGTGGTTATTCCACAGCAACACGATCACCGGCGTGCGCGCTTCCACCGCGCTGGCCAGTTCCGGGAGGGTGAATTGCAGGCCGCCGTCGCCGATCAGGCACACCACCGGCTGCCCATCGCCACGCCCCAGCCAGGCGCCGATGGCGGCAGGCAAGGCATAGCCCAAGGTGCCGTAGCCGGTGGACGAGTTGAACCAGCGGCGCGGGTGGTCGAGGTTCAGGGTCAGGTTGCCGCTGTACACCGGTTGGGTGGAGTCGCCCACCAGCACGGCGTTGGGCAGCTCTTCGAGGACCGTATTGAGGAACAGGGTTTGCGCGCGGGTGGCGGCGTCCCAGCTGGGGGTCAGTTCCGCCCACAGGCGCGATACGCGTTCAGCGCCCCACGCGCTGTTACGCGGTGGCAACGACTTGCTGGTCAACTCGGCCAACAGCGCTTCGGCGGCGATTTGTGCATCAGCCACCAAGGCCACTTGCGGCGGGTAGTTGCGCACGGTCTGGTCGGGGTCGATATCGATGCGCAGCAGCGCGCCGGGAATCTCGAAACCACCGGCGAAGGTCACGTCGTAGTCGGTTTCCGCCAGCTCGGTGCCGATGGCCAGTACTACGTCCGCTTCGGCCACCAGTGCGCGGGTGGCAACCAGGGTCTGGGTTGAGCCGATCAGCAGCGGGTGGTGGCCGGGCAGCATGCCTTTGGCGTTGATGGTCAGGGCCACCGGTGCGCCGAGGGCTTCGGCCAGTCGGGTCAGTTCCGGCGCTGCGTCGATGGCGCCCCCACCGGCCAGGATCAAGGGCTTCTTGGCGGCTGCGAGCAACTGGCTCATTTGCTTGACCGCCGACGGCGCCGCGCCGGCACGGGCCACGCTGACCGGTTCACTGCCCAGCAACGCGTCGGCATTTTCCACCAGCACATCCAGCGGGATTTCGATGTGCACCGGGCGCGGCCGTCCGGCCTGGAACAACGCAAACGCCCGCGCCAACACGCCGGGCAACTCTGCCGCCGACATCAGGGTATGGGAGAACGCCGCCACGCCGGCCATCATCGCGCCCTGGTTCGGCAGCTCATGCAGCTTGCCGCGCCCGCCGCCCAATTGGCTGCGCGACTGCACGCTGGAAATCACCAGCATCGGGATCGAGTCGGCATAGGCCTGGCCCATGGCGGTGGTGATATTGGTCATGCCGGGGCCGGTGATGATGAAGCACACGCCGGGTTTGCCGCTGGTGCGCGCGTAACCGTCGGCCATGAAGCCGGCGCCCTGTTCGTGGCGCGGGGTGACGTGGCGGATGCTGGAACGGGCCAGGCCGCGATACAACTCCACGGTGTGTACGCCGGGAATGCCAAACACCTGGTCCACGCCGTAGCCTTCCAGGAGGTTGACCAATACTTCGCCGCAGGTCGCCATAAAGGTCGCTCTTATTGTTGAGATAAGGCGTTATTGGACCGGCTGGCCTGTAGCGGCAACAATCGATAAAAAGTCATACTAGCCATGTCCTCACGTCATGGCTGCGCCCCGATGAAACGCCTCCCGCCACTGCCCGCGCTGCACACCTTCTGGGTCACGGCCCAGTGCTGCAACTTCACCCGCGCCGCCGAGCAACTGCACATCACCCAGGGCGCGGTGAGCCGGCAGATTGCCGGGCTGGAAAGTCATTTGGGTTATGCGCTGTTCCAGCGCCAGGCGCGTGGCTTGAGCCTGACCGAAGAGGGTCGCGAATGGTCACTGCGCGCACAGCAGGTGTTTGGCCTGCTCGGCGAGGCGGTGGAGCAGATCGGCAGTCGCCGCCAGGTCCTGCAACTCAAGGCGTCCACCTGTGTGATGCGCTGGCTGCTGCCGCGCCTGATGCAATGGCAGAAGGAACGCCCGGACGTGCCGGTGGAACTCACCACCACCGTGGCCTACACCGTGGACTTTCGCCGCGAGCAATTCGACGCGGCGGTGATCTATGCGCCCATCGCCGAGCAATCGGCCGAGGCGCGGCATCTGTTCGATGAACAGCTCACGCCGGTCTGCGCACCGGCACTGCTCGCGGGCTTGCACACACCGCAAGATTTGCAGCAACAGGTCTTGCTGCACCCCACGCGGGATGAACGGGATTGGGCATTGTGGCTCAAGGCGGCGCAGACGCGGCTGGGCAATTTGAGCCAGGGCCATCATTTTGAAACGCTGGATTTGGCGATGACGGTTGCGTCACAAGGTTCCGGCGTGGCGATTGGCGACAGTGCGTTGATTGGCGAGGATTTGAAGGCGGGGCGGTTGGTGATGCCGTTTGAGCTTCGGGTGCCGACGGGGATGGGGTATTACCTGGTGTATCCGCCGGGGACCGAGCCTTCGGCTGGGCTTGAGGCCCTGATGGACTGGTTAGTGAGCCAAGCGCAACAGTCGTAACACCCGAGATCAACTGTGGGAGCAGGCAAGCCAGCTCCCACAGTTTTTAACCGCGTTGCCTCAGTAACCTACGGTGAAACGCTGGCTTGAGTGTTTCGGCGATTCAACTTCGTCGATCAACGCAATCGCATAGTCCGCAAAACTGATCCAACTGCGACCTTCACTGCTCACCAGCAAGTCATCCTGGCCCACCCGGAATTGACCGGTGCGCTCGGTCTCGACGAACTCCGCCGACGGCGACAGGAACGTCCAGTCCAGTTCCTTCTCCTGGCGCAGTGCGTCAAGAAACGCCGCACCCGCCGTGGCTTCCGCTTTGTATTCCTCAGGGAAACCCACGCTGTCGATCACCCGACCGCCACCTGGCAGCAACAACGAACCGGCGCCGCCCACCACCAGCAGACGTTTTACCCCGGCCTTTTTCACCGGCTCGATCACGGCGCTGGCGGGCAGGGTGGCGAAGTGCGCCGCGCTGATCACCACGTCGCTGCCACTCACCGCCTGTTGCAGGGCGTTGGCGTCCAGGGCGTCGACTTGTTTGACGGTGACGCCAGGGCGCACGGCCAGCGTGTCGGTATTACGAGCGATGGCGGTGACGGTGTGCCCACGACGCAGCGCTTCTTCCAGCAGTTGGCTACCGGCACGGCCGGTGGCCCCAATGATTGCAATCTTGCTCATGACGTTCTCCAGTACGTTAGGGTTTGAAACGGTTCACCACTTCATTTCGCCCTTGGCGACTTTGGCGCTCAGTTCCAGCGAGCTTTCGTCGGCGAGGGTGGGGTAACGCTTTTTCATGGCCGCGATCAGGGCGGCGGAATCCTTGGCCTGGGCGGTCTCGGCGTCGAAGGCCTTGATGTAGTCGGCGGTAAAGGCCACCGATTGCAGCGTCGGTGTGCCGAGGTAGTGGCCCGGGATCACGGTCTTTGGTTTCAGCTGTTGGATGCGTTGCAGTGTCGCCAGCCAGTCTTTATGGGACTTCGCGCTCTGGGTATCGGCCATCCACAGGTGGATGTTTTCGGAGACAACCACGCCACCGACCACGGCCTTGATCGACGGGATCCACACAAAACTTCGATCCGGCTGCGCGCCATCCAGGCCGATGACCTCCAGTGGCTGGCCTTCCAGGCTCAGGCTGTGACCTTCGAGGACCTGCGGCACGATGGTTTTAGACGGCTTGTCGGCGCCCATTTTCGGGCCCCAGAACTCCAGCTTGCCGGCGACGGTGGCCTTGATGTGGTCTACCACCGGTTGCGGCGCCAGCACCTTGGCATCGGGGAAGGCGGCGGTGAGGGTGTCGAGGCCGAAGTAGTAGTCCGGGTCGCCATGGCTGATGTAGATGGTGGTGAGGTGCTTGCCGCTGGCGCGGATCTTCTGCACCAATTGCTCGGCCTGGCCTTTGCCGAATTGGGCGTCCACCAGGATCGCGTCCTTGGCGCCGCTGACCAACACCGAGCTGACCGGGAAGATCGCGGCTTCGCCTGGGTTGTACACGTCCAGCTTCAGCTCGGCCGCAGCCGCATGGGCGGCGAACGCCAGGGCGGCGGTGGCCAGGGTCAGGCGCTTGAAGGTTGAGAACATCGGGCAGCTCCAGCATCGGTAAAGGATGCACAGAGCTTAGTTGCACAAAACCAGACTAAAAATGCGATGCTGGGACATAGTTTGTTTCTGAAATCGGGCAGATCATGGATCGTCTTCAAGCAATGCGCGTGTTTGTCACGGTGGTGGACCTGGGCAGCCAGTCCGCCGCCGCCGATCATCTGGACCTGTCGCGGCCGGTGGTGTCGCGCTACCTGGCAGAGCTGGAAGACTGGGTCGGCGCCCGTTTGCTGCACCGCACCACGCGCAAGCTCAGCCTGACGGCAGCGGGCAGTGAAACCCTGCCACGCTGTCGGCAATTGCTGGAATTGTGTTGCGACATGCAAGCCGCCGTCAGCGAGCCCGATGAAGCCCCCCGTGGTTTGCTGCGCTTGAGCGTCAGCACCTCGTTCGGCCAGGCGCAACTGGCCCAGGCCATTGCCGAATACGTCAAGCGCTACCCGCTGGTAACGGTCGACCTGCAGATGCTCGACCGCACGGTGAACCTGGTGGATGAGCGCATCGACCTGGCTATCCGCACCAGCAACGACCTGGACCCCAACCTCATTGCCCGGCGCCTCACGGTGTGCCGCTCGGTGGTGTGTGCCTCGCCGGCCTACCTGCTGGAGCATCCTGCGCCGCAGAAGGTCGAAGACCTGGCCGGTCACAATTGCCTCACCCATTCCTATTTCGGTAAAAGCCTGTGGCATTTCGAAGAGCGAGGTGAGCCGGTCTCGGTGCCGATCAACGGCAATATCACCTCCAACGAGGCCAGTACGTTGTTACGCGTGACGTTGGCCGGTGCCGGGGTGTCGATGTTGCCCACTTACCAGGCCGGCGATTACATCCGTCGCGGCGAACTGGTGCGCTTGCTGCCCGAGGCCGAGCCTCGGCAGATGAACATCTACGCGGTGTACGCCTCGCGCAAACACATGCCGTCGGCGCTGCGCAGCTTGCTGGATTTCCTGGTGCTGCGGTTTCCGGAAGAGCCGGCGTGGGATGTCGGGCTCTAGGCTGGGATCAACCGGTTGAATGTCGTCCGATAATGGCAACTTGGCCTGGTTGACCTATGCTTTAGACAGCACCCTGTAGATCCGCAGAGGTCTGTGCCATGAGCATTAAAACCAGAAAGTACCTGATGATTTTCAGCCTGTGCGCCATTGCCAGCGCACTCTACGGGACCGCCGCCTACCGTGTGGAGCAAACCCGTATGCAGCCGACCTTTGCGATCAGCTGCCATCAGGATCAATGTGTTCCCCGAACCGGCAGTTTCAGCGCGCTCAGGTAGCCGATGGTTCGGCTTTCAACTGCTCGCGAAACGCCTTGGGTGAGAACCCGACCCGTCGGCGGAACAGCCGAGAGAAGTTGGTCGGGTCGGAAAAGCCCAGCACTTCCGACATCTCATTGATGGTCATGCTGGTGTACGTCAGCAGGCGTTTGGCTTCGAGCAATTGGCGGTCATGCATGATCTGCAACGCAGGTTGCCCACCCAATTCCCGACATGTCCCGTTCAGGTGTGAGACCGAGATCCCCAGCTTGTGGGCAAGATCCTCGATCTTCGGGTGTTCGCGGTAATGCTGCTCGACCAACTGGGTAAAGCGCCGGAAGTATTCACGCCCCCTTGGCGCACGTGGGTGACGGCGCTGGATGGCCTGGCGGCTGATCCATACCAGCAACACGCTGATCAACGCGTGCATCATCATGTCCCGTGCCGGTTGTTCATCGGCGTATTCATCCTGCAAGCGGGCGAACTGGCTGTTCAGGTAATCACTGTCTTTGCCCGCCGGGTAACTGCCGAGCGTTTGTAAACCGTCCACGGTGGCGCCCAATTGTGTTTGCAGGTGGCTGACCAACGGCGCCGAAAGCGTCACTACGTAGCCTTCGACGTCCTCAGGAAAACGGAACCCGTGCACGCACAAGGGGGGCAGGACTTGCAGGGTTGCTTCGTTCAGGGTGGTGCGCTGGCCTTCGATTTCCAACTGTGCCTGGCCTTTGTGCACGTAGAGCAACTGGCACAGGTCCGCGTGCCGGTGGGGTTGGATTTCCCACTGGTATTCCCGACTGCGCCGGGAAATGGTTTCGCAGTGCAACAAATCGGGGGTGGGCCATTGCTGGTGTTCCCCGTAAAGCTTGAAGACCGGAATTGCGGTTTTGGTCATGGTTTCAACCCGATACTCGGAAGAGTGGTGCGGTAATCGCCCCGATTGGCAAAAAGCGCAGGCTTTGGCGCAGTTTTCACCTTCTTATGCCGCTCACTCAAGTGAAAAATGTCAGCAACAAGACCAATGACAACTCTTTCACCCGATCCGTTCGAGTGGAACTTGCGGGCCATAAAAATAATGAAAACGCTGAAAACCCAAGTCGCCATTATCGGCGCCGGTCCTTCCGGACTGCTGCTTGGCCAACTGCTGCATCAGGCAGGGATCGAGACCCTCATCCTAGAGCGCCAGAGCGCCGATTACGTGCAAGGCCGCATCCGTGCCGGCGTGCTGGAACAAGGCATGGTCGACCTGCTGCGGCAGGCCGGCGTCAGCCAGCGCATGGACAACGAAGGCCTGGTGCATGACGGTTTCGAGTTGTCGCTGAACGGCCGGTTGACCCATATCGATCTCAAGGGCCTGACCGGCGGTCAATCGGTGATGATCTACGGCCAGACCGAAGTCACCCGCGACCTGATGGCTGCCCGTGCCGCCGCCGGTGCCACCACCCTGTATGAAGCGCGCAATGTGCAGCCCCACGCTCTCAAAAGTGATCGACCCTGGCTGACCTTCGAACATCAGGGCCAAGCCTTTCGCCTGGAGTGCGATTACATCGCCGGTTGCGACGGTTATCACGGCGTTGCGCGCCAATCGATCCCGGCTGAATCGCTCAAGGTCTTTGAACGTGTCTACCCGTTCGGCTGGCTGGGCATCCTCGCCGACACGCCGCCCGTTCACCCTGAGTTGGTCTACGCCAAACACCCGCGCGGTTTCGCGTTGTGCAGCATGCGTTCGCCGACGCGCAGCCGGTATTACCTGCAGGTGCCGGTGGAGGAACCGATTGACGAATGGTCCGACGCCCGTTTCTGGGGTGAACTGAAAACCCGCCTGCCCAGCCACCTCGCCGAACAGCTGGTCACCGGCCCTTCGATCGAAAAAAGCATCGCACCGCTGCGCAGTTTTGTGGTGGAACCGATGCAGTACGGGCGCCTGTTCCTGCTCGGTGACGCGGCGCATATCGTGCCGCCCACCGGGGCCAAAGGCTTGAACCTGGCGGCCAGTGATGTGAGTACGCTGTACCGGATTCTGCTCAAGGTCTACGGCGAAGGGCGCGTGGATTTGCTGGAGCGTTACTCCGCCATCTGCCTGCGGCGGGTATGGAAGGCCGAGCGGTTTTCCTGGTGGATGACCTCGATGCTGCACCAGTTTCCCGAGGCGGATGGGTTCAGCCAGCGCATCGCCGAGAGTGAGCTGGAGTACTTCATTCACTCCGAGGCGGGGCGCAAGACCATCGCAGAAAATTACGTCGGACTTCCTTACGAAGCTATCGAATAGCCTGCTATCGTATCGAGCATTCCCGTGGGCCGCCTTTTCCCGCGGGCCTTGCTCGAAGGTCTTGCCGTGACGCACCTCAATCAGCCTGCTCCGCCACTGCCCGCTGTGCGCAGTATTCTCGCCTCACTGATGATGGCGATCTTCCTGGGGGCGCTGGACCAGACCATTGTCGCCGTGTCCATGCCCGCTATTTCCGCCCAGTTCCACGACGTCAACCTGCTGGCCTGGGTCATCTCCGGCTACATGGTGGCGATGACCGTGGCGGTGCCGATCTACGGCAAGCTCGGCGACCTGTACGGGCGGCGGCCAATGATGCTGATCGGCATGGGCCTGTTCACCCTGGCCTCGCTGTTCTGCGGCATGGCGCAAAGCATGGAGCAACTGGTGCTGGCGCGGATCCTCCAGGGCATCGGCGCCGGCGGCATGATCTCGGTGAGCCAGGCGATCATCGGCGACATCATCCCGCCCCGCGAACGCGGCCGCTACCAAGGCTATTTCAGCAGCATGTACGCGGTGGCCAGCGTGGCCGGGCCGGTGCTGGGCGGCTACATGACCGAATACCTGTCGTGGCGTTGGGTGTTCCTGATCAACTTGCCCTTGGGCGCTGGCGCCTGGTACGTGGCTCATCGCACCCTGGTGGGCCTGCCGGTGCCGCAGCGCAAGCCGATCATCGATTACCTCGGCACAGTGTTGATGATCGTTGGCCTCACGGCCTTGTTGTTGGGCATCACCGAAATCGGCCAGGGTCATCACTGGCGTGACAGTCAGGTGCTGGGCTTGCTGGTGTGTGCGCTGGTGGCGTTGACGGTGTTTGTCTGGCATGAGCGTCGGGCGCGAGAGCCGTTGTTGCCGATGCATTTGTTCGCCAACCGCAGTGCGGTGTTGTGCTGGTGCACGATCTTTTTCACCAGCTTCCAGGCGATTTCCCTGACGGTGCTGATGCCGCTGCGTTATCAGACAGTGACCGGTTCGGGTGCGGACAGCGCGGCGTTGCACCTGTTGCCGTTGGCCATGGGCTTGCCGATGGGGGCTTATTTTGCCGGGCGCATGACCTCGGTGACCGGTCGCTATAAGCCGATGATCCTCAGCGGCGCGTTGCTGAGCCCCTTCGCGATTCTCGGCATGGCCCTGAGCGCGCCCCAGGCGGTGGGGCTGACGGCGCTGTTTATGTTGTTGTGCGGAATCGCGGCTGGCATGCAATTCCCGACGTCCCTGGTGGGTACGCAAAATTCGGTGGAACAGCGCGATATCGGCGTCGCCACCAGCACCACCAACCTGTTCCGTTCCCTGGGCGGGGCGGTGGGAGTAGCGTGCATGTCGGCGCTGTTGCTGGCGCTGTTGCAGGATTCCAGCTTCGCCCACTTGGCCAGCGGCGCGCTGGTGGCCGAAGGCAGTTCCGGCAACGTGCTGCTCGACGGCCTCAACGCCGCCCCCGGCCCGGCGCAGGATGCCCTGCGCGGAGAGTTGGCGGTGACGTTCCGGCATTTGTTGATGGTCAGTGCGGCGGTGTCACTGCTGGGGCTGGCGGCGGCAATCGCGATGCCCAATCGGGTGTTGCGTGGCCGTGAAGACAAGGCCAAGTAGTCTCAAGGGCTGTAATAACCCACCGCCACCATGAAATGCCCGGCCTTGCGCACATACGCGTGCTTATTCTCGACCTTGTCGGTCACCGGGTTTTTCCAGCGGTATTTGTATTCGCCCTGGTCCTGCTCGGCCATCAACTTGAGGATAGGCTCGCCCACGGGCTTGCCGTCCGGGTCCTTGATCTTGCTGAAGTCGGTGTTGACCAGTCGCAGGTTGGTGCCGTGGGCTACATAGCGCTGGGTATCGAGGTCCACCACGAACACATAAAGGTCGTCCTGCAGGAAACCGCCCTGCAATGAGTTGATGGCCTTGAGTGTGCCGGTTTCATCCTTGAGCAAGGCGGTTGCCGCTTTGTTGCGCAGGGCCCGGGCCTGTTCCGGCGTGGCCCGTGGCAGGTAATAACCCACCGCGAGAATGCGTTCGCCCACGCGCTGATAAAACACATGCTTGTGTTCGACCTTGCCATCGTTCCAGTTCTGCCAGCGATAGTCTGCCTGCTGGATGCCCTGGCCTTCCGGCACCTTGAGCGCATCCTTGAAGGACTGGCGCAAGTCCGGCCCGAGCACTTCGGATACATCGCGGCCGATCAAGGCGGAGGAGGGGCCACCGCTGGCCAGCAGGACGCCTTGGGTGTCGACCACGAACACATAGCGGTCGTGGTCGACGAATTCGCCCTGTCGGCTGAAGGCGGCAAACGCCTTGTCGCCGTTGCTCTGGTAGTAGGCCAAGGCTTTTTCCAGCAGCGCCTTGGCCGCCTGGGCGTCTTCATCCTGAGTCGTTGCGGCGTGCACCTGGCTGAAACACAACAGCAGCAGCCAGGTGAGTCGGAACACTGCCTTCATTATCCGTCCCTCGTTCTTGTTGGTGTGACAAGAGCGTAGACGGTCGCGGGCGACTCAGAAGGGTTTGGTCGGCAGGTACTTGCCATCCAGGGTGATCACTGCGCGGGAACCACCGTCCGGGTCCTCGACCTTCTTGATGTCCAGCTTGAAGTTGATCGCACTGAT
This sequence comes from Pseudomonas sp. IPO3749, assembly GCF_013386605.1. Lineage (NCBI taxonomy): Bacteria > Pseudomonadati > Pseudomonadota > Gammaproteobacteria > Pseudomonadales > Pseudomonadaceae > Pseudomonas > Pseudomonas sp. IPO3749. The sequence goes on from NZ_JACARN010000042.1 coordinate 81,108, forward strand.
GATGCCGTCGCCAAACTGCTCATGGACCAGCGCCTTGAGGGTGGTGCCGTAGACCTGGAGCATTTCGTAGAAACGGTACATCGTCGGGTCCGTCGGCACGCCGCCGGGGAAGCTGCCGCGCAGCGGCACGCTTTGCAGCAGGCGGCTGGCGTCCTGGTCCAGGCCGAGCTTGTCGCACACCACGTCCGCAGCGTCCCTGGGCAGCGGGTGCTGGCCGAGCAGGGCGGCGGTGACGAACGCCAGGCTGAGCCCGGTGCCGTCGGTGAGGTCCTGCCAGGACAGGTTCTTGCGGGCCTTGAGGTCGATGATAGTGTCGGCCAGGGCCAGGCGTGGGGTTTGGGAGAAGTTGGATTGCAACATGGTGATGTCCTCTGGGTTGGAAATGGGGTCAGGCCGCGTGAGTGGGTTGGCCGAGCAGCGAAACGAAGCGCCCGCTGCGGCTGTCCAGGGCGTCGATGGCGCCGGTTTCGATGTCGTACACCCAGCCGTGCAACGTCAGCCGACCTTGTTCCAAGGCCAGGGCGACGGAAGGGTGGGTCTTGAGATTGGCCAACTGGGCGATCACGTTTTCGCGCACCAAGTCGCTCAAGCGGGCGGCATCGGATGCGTGTTGGCGGGCGGCGTTGATCACCTTGGCCGACTCGGCATGGCGCAACCAGTTGGCCACGGCCGGCAGGTGATCCAGGCATTTGCAGGTGGAGATGGCGGTCATTGCGCCGCAGTCGGAATGGCCGCAGATCACAATGTCGCTGACCCCCAGCACCGCCACCGCGTATTCGACGGTGGCCGACACACCACCCGGCTCCGGGCCGTAGGACGGCACGATGTTGCCGGCGTTGCGGATCACGAACAGATCGCCCGGTTCCTGCTGGGTCAGCAGCTCGGGGACCACACGGCTGTCGGAACAGGACACAAACAGCGTGCCCGGGGTTTGCGTGGTCGCCAGGTGTTTGAACAGGTCACTGCGTTGGGCAAAGGCTTCGGCCTGGAATTTGCGGAAGCCGTCGATGAGATGTTGCATGGGAAGTTCTCCTTGCGTCGCTGATAGGGCAAGGATGGAAGTTTTCAGCTATAGCGTCCAAGACCGGCTTATTATGGTTTCCATTGGTCATGCCTATAGTTGGGGGCTTCGATGTTGCTGCGCCATATCCGTTACCTGCTGGCGGTGGCTGAACACCGCAATTTCACCCGCGCTGCCGAGGCGCTGCATGTGTCGCAGCCGACCTTGTCGCAGCAGATCAAGCAGTTGGAAGACACCTTGGGCGCACCGCTGCTGGACCGCTCAGGGCGTAGCGTCAGCCTGACCGATGCCGGTGAAGCCTATGTACGCTTTGCGCGCCTGGCCTTGCAGGACCTGCAGGCCGGCACCCGCGCCATGCATGACGTGCAGGAGTTGAGCCGAGGCAACCTGCGCCTGGCCATGACGCCGACCTTTACCGCCTACCTGGTCGGGCCGTTGCTGGCGCAGTTCAATCAGCGCTATCCGGGCATTACCGTGAGCATCGAGGAACTGACCCAGGACCGCATGGAAACCGCCTTGGCGGAAGACGCGCTGGATATCGGCATTGGTTTTACCGGCGAGCATCTGCCGGACATCGAGTGCGAAGGGCTGTTTGTTGAAACGCTGAGTGGGGTGGTCGGCGCCAACCATCCGGGCCTGGATGGCCGGCAGTGGCTGGCGCAACCCTTGGTGTTGTTGAACCCAGGCTTTGCGACCCGGCGCTACATCGATGATTACTGCCGTGCCCAGGGGATAAGGCCGTTGATTGCGATGGAGGCCAACTCCATCAGCGCAATCATCGAAATCGTGCGCAGCACGGCGCTGGCAACCATCCTGCCCAGCGCGATCGCCGAGGCCCAGCCAGGGTTGAACGCGGTGGCGATCAGCCCGGCATTACCGCAACGCACCGTGGCCCTGCTGAGTCGCAAGGGCGCCTATCGCAGTGCCGCGTGTCGCGCCTTCGTGGCGTTGATCAAGGCGCGGCCAGCCACTGGCTGACGATAGCGTCATACGCCCCCGTGGCCTGGCTCAGGTGCAGCCATTGGTCGACGTAGCTTTTCCAGGCCACATCATCACGGGGCAACAGGAAGGCTTTTTCGCTGTACTGCATCTGCCGCTCGGGGTTCACGGCACACAGCCCCGGCTTGAGCTTCTGCTGGTAACGCGCTTCGCTGGCGTCGGTGATCATCACATCGGCCTTGCCCGCCAGCAGTTCGTCGAAAATGGTCACGTTGTCGTGCAGGCGAATCTGCGCCTGGCCCAAGTGGGTGCGGGCGAATACTTCGTTGGTGCCGCCGGCGGGCTCGATCACGCGCACCTGGGGCTGGTTGATCTGTTCGACGCTCTGGTAGCGCTGCACATCGGCACAGCGCACTAACGGGATTTTGCCGTCGACGCCCAGGGATTGACTGAAGAAGGCTTTTTTCTGACGCTCCAGCGATACCGAAATGCCGCCTACGGCGATGTCACAGCGTTGGGCCAGGAAGTCCGGCATCAGGGTTTTCCAGGTGGTAGGCACCCATTGGATTTTTGCGTTGAGGCTCTTGGCCAGGGACTCGGCCATGGCGATGTCGATACCTTCGTAGCGGCCGTCGGCGCGCAGCGATGTGTAGGGCTTGTAGTCGCCAGTGGTGCAGACCGTCAGCGTGCCGCGTTGCAACACCTGGTCAAGGCGCGACGGCGCGGTGTCGGCCAGGGCGCTGGTGGCCAGACTTGCCAGTACACAGAGGGCGAAAGGAGCTTTCATGCGGTCGAGTCCTTGGGGCATGGGCGTGGGCGCTCATTATTTCCAGCACCGGGCACGGTAGCAAGGTGTGGCGAATGTTTAGCCAAGTCGCAACCAAACTCCGCCAACCCTGAATTTAATCACCTGTGCTGGCGTGTGACGCTGGCGGTTACCTCTAGCATTGTGATTCCCGCATGGACGGCTCTTCCGACACCCACCCCGCGACACTGCCGTCCGATCTCGCGTTCTGGGCCCTGTTCCACTGCCGACACGCACGCCCACCAGATACTGCATTCCTACGTTGATCCATCCCCTGGATGGCGCGCACGTGCGCGCCTGCCTGACCCACACGTATGAGAATGCCCATGAGTGTCTTTGCCTGCCTGCACGAAGCCCAGTCCTTCCTTGAACAGAACCCGGACATCGAGATGTTCGAGCTGTTTATCCTCGATAACAATGGCGTGCCACGCGGCAAGTTGCTGCACCGCGATGAGTTGCTGGCGGTGTATGAAAGTGGCCGGCCTTTGCCCAGTACCATTCTTGGCCTGACCATCAATGGCGACGACGTGGAAAACTCCGGGCTGGTGTGGGAAGTGGGTGATATCGATTGCCGCGCCTACCCGATCAGCGGCAGTTTGCAGCGCATGCCGTGGCGCCTGATTCCGACGGCCGCCGTGCAAGTCAGCATGCACCCCACCGAAGGCCTGCCCGCCACCGTCGCCGACCCCCGGCACTTGCTGGCCAAGGTGATTGACGGACTCAAGGCCGACGGCTATTACCCGGTGATGGCGGCGGAACTGGAGTTCTACCTGCTCGACCAGAAACCCGACAGCCACGGCCGCCCGCAGCCGGCGCGGGATGTGGACGGCGGTCGCCCGCGTTCGACTCAGGTCTACGGCCTGCGCGAGCTGGAGCAGATCGAGCCTTTCCTCGCTGACCTTTACAGCGCCTGCAAACTGCAAGGCATCCCGGCGCGCACGGCCATCTCCGAATACGCGCCGGGCCAGGTTGAAATCACCCTGGAACACCGCGCCGATGCCCTGCAAGCCATGGACGAAGCGGTGCGCTACAAACGCCTGGTCAAGGGCGTGGCGCATAAACACGGGATGACCGCCTGCTTCATGGCCAAGCCGTTCGACGACCTGGCCGGCACCGGCATGCACATGCACGTCAGCCTGGCAGACGCCGAGGGCAACAACCTGTTCGCCAGCGAAGCCACCGACGGTACGCCGCTGCTGCGCCACGCCGTGGGCGGCATGCTCAGTACTTTGCTTGATTCCTTGCTGATGTTCTGCCCGAATGCCAACTCCTATCGCCGCTTCCAGACCAACAGCTACGCCCCGCTGGCCGCCACCTGGGGCGTGGACAACCGCACCGTCAGCCTGCGCGTGCCGGGCGGCCCGGCCAACTCGCGGCATATCGAGCACCGCATCTGCGGCGCCGACGCCAACCCCTACCTGGCCGCTGCCGCGATCCTGGCCGGCATCCATCGCGGTATCCGCGAACAGCGCGACCCCGGCGCTCCGGTAGAAGGCAACGGCTACGCCCAGGCCAAGGAGTTGCTGCCCACCGACTGGCTGACCACCTTGCGCGCCCTGGAAGGGTCGAGCTGGGCGCGGGACGCGTTCGGCAGTGAATTCCTCGGCGTGTACCTGGCGGTCAAGCGCGCCGAATACCGCCAGTTCATGGGCGAGGTGGGCGAGCAGGATTGGGGCTGGTATCTGCATCAGGCGTGAACCGGATTCGGTGGTGAACGTTTCGACCTTTTTTTGACATTGCACTGGTTAAGCTGCGAATCAAGGTCGTTCACTGCCGTTCCACCCACATGAGCCCACGATGTCGCCACAACCACCCTCATCCATCGAGATCGAATACGCCGAGCGCTGTGACCGCGAGCACGCCAGGGTCTGCGCCGATACACGCCCGCCAGGGCTGCGGCAGCGACTGGCATCGTGGCGCGACGAGTGGCTGGTGCGCCAGGCGCTGAAAGTCGCGGGCGAGCCTGGACTGGTGCTGGACCTGGCCTGTGGCTCGGGGCGCTTTTGGCCCGTGCTGGCCGAACACGTCAATCGGGTGATCCTGGCGTCGGACAACTCCCAGGACATGCTCGACCATGCCCGCACCCATCACCCGGCGTCGTTGCTCAAGCGCGTCAAGACGTTCCAGGGCTCAGCGTTTTCCATCGGTTTGTCGGCGAATGCGGTGGACTGCATTTTCTGCCTGGAATTGTTTCGCCATGTGCCCAGCAGTGAAGGGCGCTCGGCCCTGCTGCGCGAGTTTCACCGGGTCAGCCGCGACACGGTGATTGTCTCGGTCAATTCCCGTACCGCCGTCGAAGAGGAGTTCCGCCAGGCGGGCTTCAAGGTCCTGCATCAGCAGGAATTCATGCCGGGCTCAAGCCTGTGGCGGGTCTACGTGCTGCGTAAGAGAGGATAAGTCCCGCCTGTCGGACTATTCTTCAACTCCTGTCTGAGTTTTCATGGTTGCCTGTGCACTGCGGATGCTCGCTAGCCCCTTTCGCGATATATACTGCGCGCCATTCTTCAAGGGAGAGCCGTGTGGCCATCGATATTCACTGGATCTGCGACAACGATAGCCTCGGCCAGCATTGCGCCGAATGGCAGCAGTTGCCATTCGTCGCCCTCGACACCGAATTCATGCGGGTCGACACCTTTTATCCCATTGCCGGGCTGATCCAGATTGGTGATGGCGTACGCGCTTACCTGATCGATCCCCTGACCATCGACAACTGGCAACCCTTGGCCGCCTTGCTGGAGAACCCGGCGGTGATCAAGGTGGTGCATGCCTGCAGCGAAGACCTCGAAGTGTTGCTGCGCTTGACCGGCAGCCTGCCCGTGCCATTGTTCGACACCCAATTGGCCGCCGCTTACCTGAATCTTGGTTTCTCCATGGGCTACTCGCGCCTGGTGCAAGCCGTGCTGGATATCGAGCTGCCCAAAGGCGAGACCCGTTCCGACTGGCTGCAGCGGCCGTTGTCCGAGACGCAAGTCAGCTACGCCGCCGAAGACGCGGTGCACTTGGCCGAGGTTTACACGCGCCTGCGTCCGCAACTATCGGACGACAAGTACGCCTGGGTGCTGGAAGACGGCGCGGAGTTGGTCGCCAACCTGCGCCGCGAAGTCGACCCGTACGAGGTGTATCGCGACGCCAAGCTGGCATGGAAGCTGTCCCGCGCCCAACTCGCCGTGCTGCGTGAACTCTGCGCCTGGCGCGAGCAGCAGGCCCGCGCCCGTGACCTGCCGCGCAACCGCATCATTCGCGAACACTCATTGTGGCCCCTGGCCAAATCCCAGCCGGATAACCTCGCCGCCCTGGGCAAGATCGAAGACATGCACCCGCGCACCGTGCGTCAGGACGGCCAGTTCCTGCTGGACCTGATCAAACGTGCCGGCAGCGTGTCGATGGACCAATGGCCGCCTGCCGTTGCCGAACCGTTGCCGGTGGATGCCGCCGCACTGATCAAGCAATTGCGTGCCCTTGGCCAAGCTGAAGCCGAACGCCTGGAGATGGCGCCGGAACTGATGCTGCGCAAGAAAACCCTCGAAGCCCTGGTCAAAAGTGGCTACCCCGATGGGCCTTATAAATTGCCAGACTCGCTGCGTGGCTGGCGCCGCGAGTTGATGGGCCAGGCGCTGCTCGACAGCCTGGCCTCCGCCGGAGAACAGCCTTGAAACGTATCTGCTCCATCTACCGCAGCCCTAAACGCGCCGGCATGTACCTTTACGTCCTGAAAAGCGATGCCCTCGAGCGCGTGCCTGAAGGCCTGCTCACCGTATTCGGCAAGCCGGTACACGCGTTCAACCTGGTGCTGACGCCTGAGCGCAAGCTGCAACAGGAAGACATCGTGCAGGTGTTGGAAAACCTCGACAAACAGGGTTACCACCTGCAAATGCCGCCACCCGAGGACGAGTACATCGAACACTTGCCCGAAGAGCTGCTGCGTCGCAACGACCCGATGTGATCGACCCGTGCTCCGTCCGGGGCACGTGCTTCAATGGAATCGTATAAGTGGGCGGTGGCCGTAAGGATGCGGGCAGCCGTCCGTTCTGTTTTGAAAGGTTTTATGCATGCGTGTTCTGATTGCTGAACAGGATCACCCGCTCTACGCCCAATTGCTCGGCGAAGCGGCACCGGACCTTGAAGTGCTGACCAGCGGCGACTCGGCCGAACTGTCGCGCCTGGCCGCCGATTGCCCGGTCTGGCTGGGCCAGCCGGACTTGCTGGCGACGCTGTTGCGCCAAGGCCATCAGCCGCAATGGCTGCAATCGACTTGGGCCGGCATAACGCCGCTGCTGGCTGAAGGTTTGCCACGCGACTATCGCCTGACCCGTGCGGTCGGTATTTATGGCCAGGTCATGGCCGAATTCGTGCTCACTTATATGCTCGGCCATGAACGCGAAGTACTGGCGCGCCTGGTCAGCCAGGTCGAGCGCAAATGGGACAACCGCATGGGCCAGAGCCTGGCGGGGCGCAAGGTGCTGATCGTCGGCACCGGCGACATCGGCCAGAGTGTTGCCGAGTTCCTGGTGCCCTTCGGCGTGAAGCTGTACGGCATCGCCAGTTCCACTCGGGAACAGGCGCCGTTTATCGAAGTGGCCGGGCTTGAAGCCCTGGGTCGCCTGGTGGGTGAGGTGGACTACGTAATCAACCTGCTGCCTAACACGCCAAGCACCCATGATCTGTACGACGCGGCGCTGTTCAAGCAATTCAAGCCGACCGGGTTGTTTATCAACGTCGGCCGTGGTGTGTCGGTAGTGGACGCCGACCTGGTCGAGGCCTTGAAAGAAGGGCATCTGGCCGGTGCGGTGATTGATGTGTGCCGCCAGGAACCGTTGCCGCAACGTCATCCGTTCTGGACGGCGTGGGGCCTTCTGCTGACGGGTCACAGTTCGGCGCCGACCTCGCCGGCACTGATGGTGGAGCTGTTCGTGCAAAATGTGCGGGCGTATCAAGCCAAGCAAGCATTGCGTGGAACCGTGGATTTCGAGCGCGGTTACTGACAGCAGAGGAGCCGGCATGCCGGCTCCTCTTGGCATTACAGGCTGAAATCACCTTCCGAGACCAACTCGCTCAACGGACGACGCGGGCTCGGCGCTTCACGACCCTGCAGGTACTCCGGCAAGCTCGACTTGTCCCCCAGCTTGCCAACCGCAACAGCGGCATGCAGGGCATAACCTTCCGGGATTTTCAGCTCTTTGCGGGTCAGTTCCTGATCGAAACCGGCCATGCCGTGGGTGTGCCAACCGCTGAGGCTGGCTTGCAGCGCCAGGTGGCCCCAGGCCGAGCCGGTGTCGAAGGTGTGCCAGAGCGCCGGGGTTTCTTCGCTGGCGCCGGGGGCGGTGAAGTCGGTTTTCGAGGCGATGATCACCAGGGCCGACGCATGCTGCGCCCAGTTGCGGTTGAATTCATTCAGCAAGCCTAGGAAACGCTCCCAGTCCGGCGTATCGCGGCGCGCGTAGAGAAAGCGCCATGGCTGCGAGTTGTAGGCGGACGGCGCCCAGCGCGCGGCGTCGAAGAAGCTCAGCAGTGTCTCCTGGGAAATGCTCTCGCCGGTGAAGGCGCGGGGCGACCAACGGTCGGTGAACTGGGTGTGGATCGGATAATCGGCAACACGTGTCATGGAGCAGTTCCTGATCGTCAATTCGGCGCTCAAAACTACTGCGCGGCCACTAGACTGACAAGTGTTGTTACACCGCCAGTCGTAAGCGCTTGGCCCCAGGGGCCTTGGGCACTAGACTGGCGGCCTTTTCACCTACCGATACCGATGTAGAGCCATGGCCGCCAAAGTCGAACCTTTCTGGATACGCAAAACCCTTGAACACCTCGACCAGGAGGAGTGGGAGTCGTTGTGCGACGGCTGTGGCCTGTGCTGCCTGCAAAAGCTTGAGGATGAAGACGACAACAGCGTCTATTACACGCGGATCGCCTGCAAACTGCTCGACCTGAAAACCTGCCAGTGCACCGACTACCCCAACCGTCGCGCCTCGGTGCCGGACTGCATCCAGCTCACGCCGGGCCAGGCCGACCAGTTCAAATGGTTGCCGCCCACCTGCGGCTATCGCCTGGTCAGCGAACGTAAGGACCTGCCACTGTGGCACCACCTGGTCTGCGGCGACCGCGATGCCGTGCACCACGAACGCATTTCCCAGTCCGGGCGCATGCTCAGCGAAGGCAGCGTGCCTGAGGATGACTGGGAGGATTACCTGATTTTCCGCGCGGGCTGACAAGGAGTGGGTATGAGGGGGGCAATCAAGCTGGCGGCATCTGTGGTGTTGCTGGCGCTGAGTACATCGGCGTGGTGCGCGAAGAAAGTCGACCTGGATTATCACGTCAAACTGTTGCCCCAGAGTGATCAGGCCGAGGTGCGGGTGAGCCTTTCCCAAGGCTCGGCGGTGCGCAGCTTGAACTTCGACCTCGGCCCCGACGGTGACTACAGCGATTTCAAGGCCGACGGCCAGTGGAGCATCACCGAGCATCGTGGCCTGTGGCAACCCAGCGCCAACAAGGCCAGCCTGACTTACCGCGTACGCCTCACCCATGCACGCAAGGCCGGTCTCTATGAAGCGCGGATGACGCCGGGCTGGGCGTTGTTTCGCGGCGAAGACTTGGTGCCGACTGCGCGGCTCGACCAGCAGGACGGCGTCGAGTTGGTCTCGCGCCTGGTGTTCGAACTGCCGGCCGGCTGGAAAAGCGTTGAAACCGCTTGGCCGCGCATCGGCAAGAACAAATTCCGCATCGACAACATCTCCCGCCTGTTCGACCGGCCCACCGGCTGGATGCTCGCCGGCAACCTCGGCAGCCGCCGCGTGCGCCTGGGCGAGACGGAAGTCACCGTGGCTTCGCCCAAGGGCCAGGCCATGCGTCGCATGGACGTGCTGACGTTGCTGACCTTCGTCTGGCCCCAAGTGGAAGCGGCCTTCCCGCGCCATCCGGCCAAGCTGCTGGTGGTGGGCGCCAGTGACCCGATGCGCCGTGGCGCGTTCTCGGCGCGGGATTCGGTCTACCTCAACAGCCGCACGCCGCTGGTCAGCGAAAACGGCAGCAGCCCGTTGATTCGCGAAGTGGTGCAGGCGATTGGGCGTTTCAATGACCACGACACCAGTGACTGGATCAGCGAGGGCCTGGCCGAGTACTACGCCATCGAGCTGGTGCGTCGGGCAGGTGGCATCACCGACGAACGGTATCAGGCGATACAGGCGCGATTGAACAAGGAAGGCAAGGACGTGACCAGCCTGCGCGGCGAACACGTCAGCGGTGCGACGGTGGCACGGGCGGTGGTGGTGTTGCAGGAGCTGGACCGCGAGATTCGCGTAAAGACGCATAACAAGCGCTCGCTGGATGACCTCGCGCAGGCGGTGATGCGGGCCAACAGCATCACCACCGCGGAGTTCGTGCAACTGGCTGAAAGTATCATTGGCGAGTCGTCGGTGGTGCTGGACAACAAGCTGCTGCGTTAGCCGGTGGTTTTGGTGGCCTTCTCGGCCGCCACTTCGGCCTTGGTCTTCAGGTTCTTCAGCTCGGCCCCGGCGCGTTCGATCTTCGTGCGCACGGTATTCATTTCCTGGCGGCCCTGTTCCAGCTTGTCCTTGAGCGAGCTGTGCCCGGTAAAGCCACGGGCCAGCGCTACACCGCCGATCGCCACCTGGATCAAGCCGAAAATCCCGCCACGGCGCAGGCCTTTGCCCACCATCATCACGCCACCGGCCACCGAGCCGATGCGCTCCCAGCCGTGCACGTTCTGTGTGGGCTGAGTCTCGAAAGGCGTGTGTTCGATGATAGGTCGCAAGGTTTTGCTGTCGCTCATGATCTGTCTCCAACGAGGGCTATTGATAAGTAGCTGACTGCCCGCAGGCGTCGGATGTTCCCAAAAGATCAGTACTTGGGGCCCGAGCGGGTGTTGTTGCCCTTGGCCAGGCGGTCGTAGAGCACCACGTTGACGGTGGCGGCGAGGTTCATGCAACCGGTGGTCGGGATGTAGACCACGTCTTCGCACCAGTCGCGGATCTCTTTGTCCAGCGACCCGTCTTCCGGACCAAAGATGTACAGCGCGCGGTCCGGATGGGTGTATTCGGGCAGGGGGCGAGCGCCTTCTACCAGTTCCACGGCGACGGGGATGCAGCCCAGGGGCAGGATCTTTTTCAGGTCATCGATGCCGATCAGCGGAATGTCGTGGTGGACTTTCTTGGTGTCGGTGATGAAGTCCCGCGCGCGCTCGTAACGCACGCCGGTGTAGAACACCGAGGCCACGCCGTAGCAGCCGGCGGCACGCATGACCGAACCGACGTTTTCGGGGGATTTGGGGTTATACAAACCGATGCAGCTGTAGCGTTTATTGCCCACGGGGAAGGGTGCCTTGGAGAAAAACGGCGATTATACGGGGATTAGGCAGGGTGCGGTGTTGTCTGGGATATCGCTATCGCGGGCAAGCCCGGCTCCCACAGGGGAATGCATTCCAATTGTGGGAGCTGCGGTGCGACGATTCGACTTGCCTGCGAAGAGGCCGGCACAGTCAGCGACGGTTTCAGTCGTCTTTCTTCATCAACCCCGCCAACGCCGCAAACGGGTTGTGCGTGGCCTTGGCAATCGTCGGGCTGCTGGTGGAGCCTTCGCCGAAGTACTGCTGGTCGGTATAGCGCGAGTGTTCGTTGTCATGGCAATACAGGCACAGCAACTCCCAGTTCGAACCGTCCTGGGGATTGTCATCATGATTGTGGTTTCGATGGTGTACGGTCAGTTCGCTCAGGCGTTTGCCGGCGAACTCACGGGCGCAGCGGCCGCACACGTGGGGGTACATTTTCAAGGCTTTATCGCGGTAGCCCATTTCCCGGTCGCGCTGGGCATCGGCAAGGATGCGGTCCAGCTTGGCGGTGTGGGAGGGCGGGTTGGTCGAGCTCATCATGGCTCCTGGCTATTTGGGGGTTCACGGATAGGGTTGATTCTAGCCGCTCGCGTTGCAAATAACCGCTTCACTTTACTCATAAGGACTGAAACTCATGCGTCTGCATTCATGGACTGTTGCACTGTTGTTGTGTGGGCTCACGGCCCAAGCCCAAGCGTTCTCGACACCCCAGCCCGGCCAGGTGATCGAGGTGGCCCTCGACCAATTGCACCCGACCCAGGCCGTGGTGGGTTTCGACCAGATTTACTACAGCCTCGGCCTGTTCGCCGACAAACCCGCCAAGGTCTTCGATGAATACTGCGAAACCAACGGCCAGGGCGAAGCCGACAACGTGCCCAAGGGCGCGGACCTTCACATACCGGCGAGCTTCACCTGCAAGGACCCGGTGGGCACCCATCCCGACGACATGAAAACCGTAGTAGTCGGCCCCGGCGGCCAGTTGTACCTGACCGACGGTCACCACAGCTTCACCACCTTGTGGGAAGTGCCCGGCGGCGGGCCTCGCCTGAACATGTGGGTCAAGGTCACCGACGACTTCAGCAACAGCCCCACCCTGGCCAACTTCTGGCAGCGCATGCAGGCCGCGCGCAAGGTCTGGCTCAAGGACAATCAAGGCCAGACCTTGCCGCCCGAGCAATTGCCGGCGCACCTGGGCTTCAAGAACCTGCAGGACGATACCTTCCGCAGCCTGGTGTATTTCACCCGCAAGGCCGCGTATGGCAAGCCCGAGGCGGGCGAGATCGCGCCGGAGTTCCTGGAGTTCTACTGGGGCAATTGGCTGCGCACTCAAATTGACCTGGGCAAGTACAACCTGAACAAGAAGGGTGGCTACAAGGACGCCATCGAGGCCGTGGCCAAGCGCATGGTCAGCCTGGCGCCGGGCTCACAGGTCGGCGACAGCGGTTTCACCGCCCATCAACTGGGCGGCATGACCCAACTCGACCGTAACGAGCTGGAAAAAACCTTCGACAAAAAAGTGCCGTACGTGATCGATTACCGCAACTCCCTGCGTTAGCCGATCACAGCTTCTGCGCAATCCAGATGGTGTGTCGGGTGCCCTTGTTGCCATGGGCGAATACCTGCACTTCCTCGGCCTTGAAACCGGCCTTGCGCAGTTTGTCGCTGAACAGCTTGTCCGCGCTGGCCGACCACACGGCCAGCACGCCTTTGGGGCGCAGGGCCTTGGCGCAGGCCGCCAGGCCTCCGGCCGAGTAGAGCCAACTGTTGGCCTTTTGCGTGAGGCCTTCGGGGCCGTTGTCCACGTCCAGCATGATCGCGTCAAAGCCCTGGGGCTCGGCTTGCAGCACCTTGGCCACGTCTTCCAGGCGGATCACCGTGCGCGGGTCCAGCAGCGGCCGGCCGGATTTTTCGCCCAGTGGCCCACGGTTCCATTCCACGACGCCTGGTACCAGTTCTGCAACGACCACTTCGGCCGTCTTGCCCAGGTGCTTGAGCGCTGACGCCAGGGTAAAGCCCATGCCCAAGCCACCGATCAACACCCGTGAATCCGCACGCCCGGCAACTTTGCGGCAGGGGATCTCGGCCAAGGCATCTTCGGAACCGTGCATGCGCGTGTTCATCAGCTGGCCGCCGTCACCGCCCTGGATCTTGATGACGAAATCTTCACCGTATTCGAACAGGCACAAGGCACCGCCGTTGTCGGGGATCGGGGTGGTGTCCAGCAGAACGAAACGTTTCATGGAAATCTCATTGGGAAGGGCATTCTTGCGCGGTTGGGAGTAGCCTTACGACATTCCGGTCAGGCCATGGAGCCATCGATGAAGTGCAGCATTCTAACGGTCATTGTGTTGAGCGCGCTCGCCTCTGGTGCGGTGCAGGCTCAGGAGTTGCAAACCGTACCGGTCGCGCCCGCCCCAACGCCAGGCGCACCGGGCACCCCGACGCCGACGTTGTACCCGCAAGTCACCCCACCGGCCGTGCCCAAGACCAACGGCTCGCCGCCCTTGGTGCCCATCGTGCTGCCCACGCCACCCAAGGACCAGACGGTGCCGGGCCTGCTGCAAAACGACAGCAAGCCGAAGACGCCGGGCGGCTAAAACTGTTGCGAAAGTAATTGCCCGTCGGCCATGCGCAGGCGCTTGGACAGGGCGATGGCAATCGCGCGGATGATCTTGGCGGCAACCCTGGGCGCTTCGTTGAGCATCTTTTCCAGGGAGTCCTTGCCCAGGTTCAACAGCACGCAGTCACTGGCCGCCATGCAACTGGCCGAGCGGCGCTCGCCGTCGAGTACCGCCATTTCGCCGAAGGCACGGCCGCTGCGCAGGGTGGCGATGGTCAGTCGTTGGCCATCGTAGTTGGTTTTTTGCACCGCCACCTGGCCGCTGTGGAGGATGCACATGAACGTGCCAGCATCGCCCTCAAGGAAAATTACCTCGTCGCGGGCAATGCTGCTGATATTGAAATAGCCGGCGGCGACGTGAAAGTCTTCCGGCAACAGCGGGTCGAACAGGCCGCAATCCATGAGCATGTCGCGGATTTCGGTATTCATTAGCGTCGGTAGTGCCATGGCTGCAATCTTGGTCCATCAATCAGTAGGCGGTCCTGTGTTCAGACAGAACCGCCCCGCTAAGTTCCTTAAATCAGCCCCAGCGCCTTGAACACAAAGCCATATTCGAGTGCTACGTCACGTAATCCCTGGTAACGACCGCTCATGCCACCGTGGCCGGCGCCCAGTTCGGTCTTGAGCAACAGCAGGTTGTCGTCGGTCTTGGTGTCGCGCAGCTTGGCCACCCACTTGGCGGCTTCCCAATATTGCACGCGGCTGTCGTTGTAGCCGGCGATCACCAGCAGGTGCGGGTAGGCCTGGGCGCGAACGTTTTCGTAGGGCGCGTAGGCCTTGATGCGTTCGTAGACGTCCGGTTCTTGCGGGTTGCCCCACTCGTCGTACTCGGTGATGGTCAGCGGCAGTTCCGGGTCGAGCATGGTGTTGAGCACGTCGACGAACGGCACTTCGGCAATCGCTGCCTGGAACAGCTCCGGGCGCTGGTTGAGCACCGCGCCGATCAACAGGCCGCCGGCACTGCCGCCGCTGATGGCCAGTTGTTTGGACGTGGTCAGGCCCTCGGCGATCAGGTGTTCGGCGCAGGCGATAAAGTCGCTGAAGGTGTTCTGCTTGTGTTCCTGCTTGCCGTTGCGGTACCAGGCCTCACCCAGCTCACCGCCGCCGCGCACGTGGGCGATGGCAAACGCCACGCCTCGGTCCAGCAGGCTCAGGCGTGCGTGGGAGAACCACGGGTCCAGGCTCGAACCGTAGGCGCCGTAGCCGTACAGATACAGAGGCGTTGGTTTACCCAGCTGGTCGCGCTTGACCACCAGGCTGATCGGCACCTGAGTGCCATCTGCCGAGGTGGCCCACAGGCGCTGGCTCACGTAATCGTCGGCATTGAACACGCCGAGTACCGGGGTTTCCTTGAGCACCTGTTGCGCGCCACTGGCCAGTTCCAGCTGACGCACCTGGGCCGGACGGTTCAGGGCTTCGTAACGCAGGCGGATCTTGTCGCTGACAAATTCCAGGCTGTTCTGTACGTAGAGGCTGTAGGCGGCGTCAGGCAATTCCACGCGATAGGCCGGCAAGCCCTGTGGGTGCACTTCGATCACCGGCAGGCCACCGATGCGCAGGCTCAGGGTCATGGCGTGGGTGTTCAGGCTCACGCCGTCGAGCATCACCTCATCGCTGTGGGGGATCAGGTTCTGCCATTCAGCTTCGGTCGGTACGTCGCCAATGTCGGTCGCGACGAACAACGCGTAGTTGATGCCATCGCGGTTGCTGCGGATAAACCAGGTCCACGCGCCATTCAGCTGGCCGTGGTCGACATCGTATTCATGATCCTCGACCCGTGGCGCCAGGCAGGTGAAGTCCAGGTGTGGCTGATCGGCGTCCAGGGCCCAGACTTCGCTGGTGGTCTTGCTGCCCAGTGACAGCAGCAGCTGGCGCTCGGAGCTGGAACGGTAGCAATGCAGGAAGAAACGGCCGTCCGGCTCATGGAACACTTCCTGCGCCGCCGTGCCGTCCAGGCGATAGCGATACAGCTTGTGCGGGCGGTGGGTGTCGTCCAGTTCGCCGAAGAACAGGGTCAGGCTGTCATTCGCCCAGGTCATGCTGCCGTCGCAGTTTTCAAACGCCAGTTCGCTGACTTTGCCGGTGGCCAATTCCTTCACGTACAGGGTGTAGATCTCTTCACCGCTGGTATCGAGGCTGTAGGCCAGGCGTTGGTGGTCGGGGCTGATGCTGAACGCGCCGAGGGAGAAGAAACCGCCATTGGCCAGCACGTTCGGGTCCAGCAACAACTCTTCGCTGCTGTCATCCACCTGGTTGCTGTCGTCGGCCGGGCGACGGCAGCGGTAGTGGCGGGCGTATTCGTCACCGGCGGTGGTGCGGGTGTAATACAGATACGGGCCCCACGGCGAAGGCAGCGACAGATCGGTTTCGAGAATGCGGCCCTTGATCTCCTCGAACAGGGTTTCGCGCAGCGCTGCCTGATCGGCGAGTTGCGCTTCCTGCCAGGCGTTTTCGGCCTTGAGGTAATCGAGCACCTCAGCGCTGTCGCGCTCTTGCAGCCAGGCGTACGGATCTGAGCCTTGGGCCTTGCGGGCGATCGGAGCGGTCGATGTAGGCATGGGATTAATCTCTATCAGGCGGACGGTGGCAGGCATTGCAGCCGCGACACGCAAAAGCCGTTATCATAGCCGCCTGTTTGCCAACCTTGCCATGGACACCATGACCGAGAACGACTATCTGACCGCTTGGGGCCTTTACGCCTTCGCCGCTTTGGGCTGCCTGTTGGTGTGGTGGCGCATGACCCGCTGGATCTGGCGCTGGCTGCGTGAGCCGCTGCTGTTGCTGATGGCGGTGTTGCTGTTCAGCCCGACCATCGTCGACCCGGTCAAGACCCAGTTCGCGCCGGCCGTGGCCATCACCGCCCTGGACCTGGTGCTCAAGGTCGGCAATAACGCCTGGCGGGCCATTTCCGATCTGTTCATGTACAGCATGATCGCCTTTGGCGTGTACCTGGTCTTTGTGCTGATCCGCTGGCCCATCGAGCGCGCCGCCAAGGCCCGCCGTGAGCGCAAGGCTGCTGCCGATGCCGCCCTGGCCGCCGAACCGGATCAGGACGACGATGACGTGCCTTTGCGCCGTCCTGCACCCGTGAGCGGTCTGCGCGTCGAACCGCGCCTTTAACGTTGTCCGCCCTGCTGCGAGAGCCCTGGCATGTGTGAATTATTGGGCATGAGTGCCAACGTCCCCACCGATATCGTGTTCAGCTTCACCGGGCTGATGCAGCGCGGTGGGCGCACCGGTCCCCACCGTGACGGTTGGGGCATTGCGTTCTATGAGGGTCGTGGCCTGCGCCTGTTCCAGGACCCGGCCGCCAGCAGCGAATCGGAAGTCGCGCTGCTGGTGCAGCGTTACCCGATCAAAAGCGAAGTGGTGATAGGCCATATCCGCCAGGCCAACGTCGGCAAGGTCAGCCTGGCCAATACTCACCCGTTCGTGCGCGAACTGTGGGGCCGCAACTGGTGCTTTGCGCATAACGGCCAGTTGGCCGACTTCAATCCCCGCGCCACTTTCTACCGCCCGGTGGGCGATACCGACAGCGAAGCGGCCTTTTGCGATCTGCTCAACCGCGTGCGCGAAGCCTTCCCGGAGCCGGTGGACATTGAAAAAGTCCTGCCGGACCTGATCGCCGCCTGCTCCGAATATCGTAGCAAAGGCGTGTTCAACTGCCTGCTCAGCGACGGCGACTGGCTGTTTTGCTATTGCTCGACCAAGCTGGCGCAAATCACCCGTCGCGCCCCGTTTGGCCCGGCACGCTTGAAAGATGTCGACGTGATCGTCGATTTTCAGGCCGAAACCACGCCCAATGACGTGGTGACCGTGATCGCCACCGAACCTTTGACCGACAACGAAAACTGGACCCGCTACGAACCGGGCCAATGGAGCCTGTGGCGACGCGGTGAATGCGTCAGCCAGGGCATCACCGAGTAAGGATATCGACCATGTTGCTCAGTTATCTGCGGTTGGTGCTGTTTGCCATTGGCCTGTTGGTCGGCGTGCAAGTGCCGGGCTTCATCAACGACTACGCCAAGCGCGTCGAAGCTCACCTGATCGAGGCCCAGACCGGCCTCAGCGGGTTTGAAAACACTGCGCGGCAGTTCTTCAACGGTGACTTGAAGGCGTTGGTCGCGCATTACCGCGCCAGTGATGACCCGGTGTTCCAGAGCGACGCCAACAGCCTGGGCGCCATGCTTGACCGCCAGGTGGCGTTGGACAAGCAATTCCAGGCCATGCAAGGCCCGTGGTACATCCGCGCCCTGCAAGTGGCCGTGGCGGCGGACCCGGATATCCGCCAGGAGACCTGGAACGGCTACAGCTACCAGATCCTGCTGACGCCCGAGGCCATGGGCTGGGGGTTGGGCGGGGCGATGCTGTTGTCGTTCGGCCTGGAGTGCCTGTTCCGTTTGATCGACTGGGTGGTGTTGGGCGGCAAGCGCCTGCGCCAGAGCCGGCCGATCGAAGAGCGGGACCTCAAAGGGCTCTGAGCCTCACGGGTGAGCGAGCACCATCCGCTCCTCACCCACTTCCTCGGCATACCGCGCCACTACTTTCTGGCATAACCCGACAATCTCCTCCACCAGCTCCACCCCCACGCGCCACGACACCACCACCTGCAAGTTCGGCAGTTTCTGCGCCATCGGCAACATCACCAATTCGCCGCGCGCCAGTTCTTCGCTGACCAGCACCGGCGGCAGTGCGCCAATGCCAAAACCGTCGCGCAGTAAACGGGTGATGGCCGACACCGAGTTCACGCAGTTCATCCGTGGCGCGGCCACGCCGTTGGCCTGCATCAGGCTGATCACGTCCTGGTGTGGATGGGAGTTTTTCGAGTAGGTGATGATGCGTTCCTGCGCCAGTTCGGCGAGGGAGGCGTAGTCACGGTTGTAGATCGACTGGCTGGCGACGATCCACGCCATGGGGTGGCTGCACAGCTCCAGGCTGCGCACGGTTTCGAGGCGCAGCAGGTCGGTTTGCAGGATCAGGTCGAGGAAGCCTTTTTGCAGCTGATCGCTGAGATTCAGCGCGGTATCGGCGACCAACTCGATTTCTACCAGCGGGAAGTGGTCCATCAATTCCGCCACCAACGGGCTGAGCCAGGTGTGGATCACCGTGTCCATCGCGCCAATGCGGATGCGCCCGACCTTGCTGCTGGTGGTCTCCAGGGACTGCTTCAGGCCCTGCATCGTCACCATCATCTGCTCGGCATAGTCGAGCACCTTCAAGCCTTCCGGGGTCAGGCTCACACCGCGTGAGTCGCGCAGAAACAGCTTCACCCCCAACTCGCTTTCCAGCACGGCAATGCGGCTGGAGATCGACGCCTGGGTGGTGAACAACTTCTCGGCGGTCAGGCGGAAACTCTTGAGCTTGGCCACCCAGACGAAGGTTTCGAGGAACTTCAAATTCATGGGATCAACTTTTTCTTATGCATGGATCGGTTTTTATTAGTTGGACGCCGCACCGAGCCAGCGCCAAAAATCGAGCTATTCCACGATAAGCGCCGTTGGGGTGTCAGGACAAGTTGCGAGTTCTGCGTAAAAAATCCCACACTACAAAATAACAATGCCTACAGGAGCGACCAACGTGAGCCGCCTTCTTCTGAATTGCGACATCGGCGAAAGCTTCGGCAACTGGACTATGGGTCTGGACGCCGAGGTCATGCCGTTCATTGATTGCGCCAACGTGGCGTGCGGCTTCCATGCCGGCGACCCGAGCATCATGCGCAAGACCGTCAGCCTGGCACTCAAGCATGGCGTGCAAGTCGGTGCGCACCCGGCGTACCAGGACCTGCAAGGCTTTGGTCGTCGCTCCATGGCCTACACCGCCCAGGAAATCCAGGACCTGCTGCACTACCAGATCGGCGCCCTCGACGGCATCTGCCGGGCGCAAGGTGGGCGGGTCCGCTACGTGAAGCCCCACGGCGCGATGTACAACGACATGATGGCCAAGCCCGCGCAATTGCGCGCGGTGATCCAGGCCGTGGCGGCTTACGGCGACCTGCCGCTGATGTTGCTCGCCACCCGCGACAACAGCGCCGCGCAGGCCTTGGGCGATGAATATGGCGTCACCCTGTGGTTCGAAGCCTTTGCCGACCGCGCCTACGACAATAAGGGCCACCTGGTCTCGCGGCAGTTGCCCGGCGCCGTGCACCACGATGCCGACACCATCCTGCAGCAAGCCCTGACCATTTCCAGGGGGGAAGCGCTGACCGCCAGCGACGGCAGCTCGTTGGTCCTGCAAGCCAACACGCTGTGCGTGCATGGCGACAACGCCAGCTCGATCGCCGCCGTACAGCGCATCCGCGAGGCATTGAAGCCAGCATGAAGCCACGGATTGAAGTGGTGGCCATCGACTGCCTGATGGTGCGTCTGTTTGATGCAATCGCCGAAGCCAACATGCCCTGGATGCTCGCCGCCACCCATCGCTTGCGCAACGGTTTCGGCGCGGCTTTGGTCGACCTGGTGCCGTCCTACACCACCTTGATGGTGCATTACGACCTCAGCGCATTGAACCCGGCCCA
Organism: Pseudomonas sp. IPO3749; assembly: GCF_013386605.1. Taxonomy (NCBI): domain Bacteria; kingdom Pseudomonadati; phylum Pseudomonadota; class Gammaproteobacteria; order Pseudomonadales; family Pseudomonadaceae; genus Pseudomonas; species Pseudomonas sp. IPO3749. Next base: position 101,348 of record NZ_JACARN010000042.1, read on the forward strand.
GGCACGGGAATTGATCGACCAGGCCCTGACCGACCTGCAACCGCGCACTCAAGGCAGCGGCCAGTGCCATGTGCTGCCGGTGTGGTACGACCAGAGCGTCGGCCCCGAATTGAGCCTGCTCAGCCAGCGCAGCGGGCTAAGTGTCGATGACGTGATCCGCCGCCACAGCGCCCACGAATACCAAGTCTTCGCCCTCGGCTTCGCCCCCGGTTTTGCCTTTATGGGCCTGGTGGATGAAATCCTTGCCGCGCCGCGCCTGAGTACCCCGCGCAAGCGCGTGGCGGCCGGCAGTGTCGGCATCGCTGAACGGCAAACCGCCGCTTACCCGGTGGTGTCACCGGGGGGCTGGAACCTGATCGGCCGCACCCCGGCCAGGTTGTTCGACCGTGAGCGCGACGGCTACAGCCTGATGCAACCGGGCGACACGGTACGCTTCGAACCTGTCGATCACGCGCAATTCATCAAACTGGGTGGCGATGACACGCCGTTGGAGGCGCAGGCATGAGCCGCTTGATCATTGAGGCCAGCACACCGCTGTGCCTGTTGCAGGACGCCGGCCGTTTTGGCGTGCGCCATCTGGGCGTGACCCAGGGCGGGGCGCTGGACTGGGTGTCGATGTCCTGGGCCAACTGGCTGTTGGGCAATGCGCTGGACGCGCCGGTGGTGGAAATCACCCTGGGCGGCTTTACCGTGCAGGCCGAGGATTATTGCCTGCTGGCCCTGGCCGGTGCGGACTTGGGTGCTTACATCGACGAACGTGCCATCAGCCCCGGCCGCAGTTTTATCCTGCAAAAGGGCCAGCGTTTGCGCTTTACCCAGCCATTCAATGGCGCGCGGGCCTATCTGGCGGCGCCGGGCGGGTTTGATGCGCCGGACGTGCTGGGCAGTTGCGCCACCGTTGTGCGTGAAGAACTGGGCGGCGTGGACGGTTTCGGTAAGGCACTGGTCGAAGGTGGACGCTTGGCGTATTCCGGCGTCGGCGGCGCAATGAAAGTGCTGAATGATCCAGGCCTTTCCAAAACTGCATTGGACGTGATCGTCGGTGCCCAGATCGGCCAGTTCAGTGGGCAAAGCCTGTTCGATGCGTTCAACACCGAATGGACGCTGGACAGCCGCGCCGACCGCATGGGCATGCGTCTGCTGGGCACGCCGTTGCAGTATCAGGGGCCGTCGCTGATCTCCGAGGGGATTCCGTTGGGCGCGATCCAGGTGCCGCCGGATGGGCAGCCGATTGTGTTGCTCAATGACCGGCAGACCATTGGCGGTTATCCGCGCTTGGGAGCCTTGACGCCATTGGCGTTGGCGCGCTTGGCGCAGTGTTTGCCGGGGGAGAAGGTGCGGTTGGCGCCGGTGGTGCAGGAGACTGCGCATCGCCAGCACATCGACTTTTTGCAGCGATTATTGAATGGGTGAAACCTGTGGCGAGGGAGCTTGCTCCCGTTGGGGCGCGTAGTGGCCCCGGCATTGGGCCTGCTGCGCAGGCCAACGGGAGCAAGCTCCCTCGCCACAAAACAGCGACGCTATTTCGAGAGAAAGCGCATCCCTTCTTCCAACCCCCGCAACGTCAGCGGATACATCTGATCCTCCACCAACTCCCGCACAATCCCCGTCGACGCCGTATACCCCCACGTATCCTTCGGATACGGGTTAATCCAGATCAGCTTCTTGTACTTGGCCATGAAGCGCTGCATCCACACATACCCCGGCTCCTCATTCCAATGCTCGACGCTACCGCCGGCCTGGGTGATTTCATACGGCGCCATCGACGCATCGCCGATGAAAATCACTTTGTAATCCGCGCCGTACTTATGCAGCAAATCCTGGGTCGAGGTGCGTTCCGAGGTGCGGCGCTGGTTGTTCTTCCACACCGATTCGTACACGAAGTTATGGAAGTAGAAGTACTCCAAATGCTTGAACTCGGTCTTGCACGCGGAGAACAGCTCTTCGCAGATCTTCACGTGTGCATCCATCGAGCCGCCGATGTCGAACAGCAGCAGCAGCTTGATGGTGTTGCGCCGCTCCGGGCGCATCTGGATATTCAGCAAGCCGGCATCGCGGGCGGTGTGGTCGATGGTGCCGTCGATATCCAGCTCTTCCGCCGCACCCTGGCGCGCAAATTTGCGCAGGCGACGCAGGGCGATCTTGATGTTACGCGTGCCCAGTTCAACCTGGTCGTCGAGGTTCTTGTACTCGCGCTGGTCCCACACTTTAACGGCCTTGCCCTGGCGCTTGCCGGCGTCGCCGACGCGGATGCCTTCCGGGTTATAGCCGCCGGAGCCGAACGGACTGGTGCCGCCGGTGCCGATCCATTTGTTGCCGCCGGCGTGACGTTCCTTTTGTTCTTCCAGGCGTTTCTTGAATGCTTCGATCAGCTTGTCCAGGCCGCCAAGGGACTGGATCTGCGCACGTTCCTCATCGGTCAGCGAGCGTTCGAACTCCTTGCGCAGCCACTCTTCGGGGATCAGCGCCTGCAAATGGTCGTCGAGTTTCTCCAGGCCGTTGAAATACGCACCGAAGGCCCGGTCGAACTTGTCGAAATGCCGCTCATCCTTGACCAGGATCGCCCGGGCCAAGTAGTAGAACTCGTCCATGTCGGCGAAGGTCACGCGCATTTTCAGCGCGTTGATCAGGTCGAGCAGCTCGCGCACCGACACCGGCACCTTGGCGGCACGCATCTCGTTGAACAGGTTGAGCAGCATCAGCGGTTACCGCGACGGCTCATGAACGCCAGACGCTCCAGCAACTGCACGTCCTGCTCGTTCTTCACCAACGCACCGGCCAGCGGCGGGATGGCCTTGGTCGGGTCACGTTCGCGCAGCACGGCTTCGCCGATGTTGTCGGCCATCAGCAGCTTGAGCCAGTCCACCAGTTCGGAGGTGGAGGGTTTTTTCTTCAGGCCCGGCACTTTGCGCACGTCGAAGAACACATCCAGCGCTTCGCTGACCAAGTCCTTCTTGATGTCGGGGTAGTGCACATCGACGATCTTTTGCAGGGTGGTGCGGTCGGGGAAGGCGATGTAGTGGAAGAAGCAGCGGCGCAGGAAGGCGTCCGGCAGCTCTTTTTCGTTGTTGGAGGTAATGATGATGATCGGGCGTTTCTTGGCCTTGATGGTCTCGTCGATTTCGTAGACGTAGAACTCCATCTTGTCGAGTTCTTGCAGCAGGTCGTTGGGGAACTCGATGTCGGCCTTGTCGATTTCATCGATCAGCAGGATCACCCGCTCTTCGGATTCGAACGCTTCCCAGAGCTTGCCCTTTTTCAGGTAGTTGCGCACATCGTGGACCTTGTCCACACCCAGTTGCGAGTCGCGCAGGCGGCTCACCGCGTCGTACTCGTACAGGCCCTGATGGGCCTTGGTGGTGGACTTGATGTGCCAGGTGATCAGTTTGGCACCGAAGGACTCGGACAATTGCTCGGCGAGCATGGTCTTGCCGGTGCCGGGCTCGCCCTTGACCAGCAACGGCCGTTCCAGGGTGATCGCGGCGTTGACGGCCAGTTTCAGGTCATCGGTAGCCACATAGGCCTGGGTGCCTTCGAACTTCATCGGTGTTTCCTCGCATTCATCAATGCCCGGACTATACCGCGCAGCCCCGGCGACTGTGAACGCAGGCGGCTTATTCAGTCTCTGAATGACCAGTCACCTTCAGTCCGCCGAGGGCTTGGGTTGTTCATAGCGCGCATTGAACGCCTGGATGAAGCCGTTGCGCAAAATCGCCAAAAACGCGGAAAACGCGCTGACATTTTGCTGGTGCACGCTGCCACTGAGTTCAACACGGGTGGCGAACTGGTTTTTCGCCTGGTTTTTCAGCACGGTTTCACTGGCGCCGACCACCGCCTCCCAGATCGAGCGGAAGATGTTCTTGTCTTTGTTTTCCACGTCCTGCTGCCAGTCGAACACTTCGACGTCGCGCAGCAGCGGCTTGATATAGCCGGTCAACTGGCCTTTTTCCGCCTGGGCTTCGATCACCACGTCGCCGGTGCCGGCCTTGAAGTCGAATTTGCCGTAGGCCGAGGCGAAGTCATTCATGCGCTTGAGCTGCAAGTCTTTGGCGCGGAAACGGAATTCGAAGTTCTCGAAATTGCTCAGCGGGTCAAAGGTGGCTGTGGCTTCCAGCGGCGCCTGGCCTTGCAGCAGCGCCTTGCCCTCGAAGCGGGCGTCGCGCTTGCCTTTGACGTCGACCACGTTGGTCAGGTTGTAGAAACTGGCGTTGACCGCGGTGGCGTTGATGTTGACCGGTGGTTTGGAGCTGAAGTTGTGGAAGGCGATCTTGCCGTCTTCGATGCGCACTTCGTCGAGGGTGATGGGCGCCAGTTTGCTTAACTGCTCGCGCCAGTCGGTGCCTTTACCGGTCTGGGACGCCTGCTTGTTGGCGCCGCCGTCGACGAAGTTCACCTCGGGGTTGATAAAACGCACCCTGGCCACCACCGCATGGTCGTACCACAACGAGTGCCAGCTCACCGCGAGGTCGATCAGCGGCGCCTTGACGAACGGTACTGGCACTTTGCCGTCGACCTTGATGATTTCCAGGCCGTTGATCTTGTAGGCGCCGCGCCACAGGGCCAGGTCTACATCCGTGACGTGGCCGCGGTAGTCGCCCATGTTGGCGAGCTTGTCATTCAAGTAGTTACGCACCAGGTAGGGCAGGGCGATGCTCAAGGCAACCAGTACCACCAGCAATCCGGCGACGGTCCATAGTGGCCAGCTGTAGCGACGTTTCATGGGGAGGGTCCTCTGTCCGTATAGGGGATGGACTCTTGCGAAGGGCGCAACGTTCCTCCGACTGGACGCTTTGCGGCACGAGGCATACCCTTGTGGCCTTCCTTGAATCGACCCATAGGACCCGTCATGAGCCGCATCTTTGCAGACAACGCGCACTCCATCGGTAACACGCCCCTGGTTCAGATCAACCGGATCGCACCGCGTGGCGTGACCATCCTGGCCAAGATCGAAGGGCGTAACCCAGGCTACTCGGTGAAATGCCGCATTGGCGCAAACATGATCTGGGACGCTGAAAGCACCGGCAAACTCAAGCCGGGCATGACCATTGTCGAACCCACCTCCGGCAACACCGGCATCGGCCTGGCATTCGTCGCCGCCGCCCGTGGCTATAAGTTGCTGCTGACCATGCCAGCGTCCATGAGTATCGAGCGCCGCAAGGTACTCAAGGCCCTCGGCGCCGAACTGGTGCTGACCGAGCCGGCCAAGGGCATGAAGGGCGCGATCGAAAAAGCCGGCGAAATCGTTGCCAGCGACCCGGCCACCTACTTTATGCCGGCCCAATTCGAAAACCCGGCCAACCCGGCGATCCATGAAAAAACCACCGGTCCGGAAATCTGGAACGACACCGATGGCGCTGTGGACGTGCTGGTGGCGGGTGTGGGTACCGGCGGCACCATCACCGGTGTTTCGCGCTATATCAAGAACATTGCGGGCAAGCCGATCCTGTCGGTGGCTGTCGAGCCGATCGTGTCGCCGGTGATTACCCAGGCGCTGGCCGGCGAAGAGATCAAGCCCAGCCCGCACAAGATCCAGGGCATCGGCGCCGGTTTTGTGCCGAAGAACCTCGACCTGTCGATGGTTGACCGCGTGGAGCTGGTGACCGACGACGAATCCAAGGCCATGGCCCTGCGCCTGATGCAGGAAGAGGGGATTCTGTGCGGTATCTCCTGCGGCGCCGCGATGGCCGTGGCGGTACGCTTGGCCGAGAAACCGGAGATGCAGGGCAAGACCATTGTGGTGGTTTTGCCGGACTCCGGTGAGCGCTACCTGTCGAGCATGCTGTTCAGCGATTTGTTTACCGATCAGGAAAACCAGGCTTGATGTGTGTCAGCACTGACACCTTGGGCCTTCTGCATACTGGCCCAAGTGTTTATGATGCCCGGCGCATTTTTTCAGGAGTTGCTGCATGACCTTTTCTTTAGCGGCCAAGCTGTCGGTGTTGTTGGTGTTTATCGGCAGCACACTGTACGTGCACCTGCGCGGCAAGGCGCGTTTGCCGGTATTGCGCCAGTTCGTCAACCATTCGGCGCTGTTCGCCCCGTATAACGCCTTGATGTACCTCTTCTCGGCCGTGCCGTCCAAACCCTACCTGGACCGCAGCAAGTTCCCCGAACTGGATGTACTCAAGGACAACTGGGAAGTGATCCGCGAAGAGGCTATGCACCTGTTCGACGAGGGTTACATCCGCGCCGCCGAAAAGAACAACGACGCCGGCTTCGGTTCGTTCTTCAAGAAGGGCTGGAAGCGTTTCTACCTCAAGTGGTACGACAAACCCCTGCCGTCGGCCGAGGCGCTGTGCCCGAAAACCGTAGCGCTGGTGAGCAGCATTCCCAATGTGAAAGGCGCGATGTTCGCGCTGTTGCCGGGCGGTAGCCACCTCAACCCGCACCGCGACCCGTTTGCCGGTTCCCTGCGTTATCACCTGGGTTTGTCCACGCCGAACTCCGACGACTGCCGCATCTTTGTCGACGGCCAGGTGTACGCCTGGCGTGACGGCGAAGACGTGATGTTCGACGAAACCTATGTGCACTGGGTCAAGAACGAAACCGAGCAGACCCGCGTGATCCTGTTCTGTGACATCGAGCGGCCGTTGAGCAATGGCTTCATGACCCGCGTCAACCGCTGGGTCAGCAAGCAATTGGGCCGCGCCACTGCACCGCAGAACCTGGATGACGAGCGCGTGGGCGGGATCAACCAGGCGTACGCCTGGAGCAAGACTTTCAGTGACAAGTTCAGCGGCGTGGTCAAGCAGTGGAAGCGCAAGCATCCGAAGGCTTACCGCATTGCGCGGCCGGTGCTGGCGGTGGTGGTGCTGGTGCTGTTGTGGAAGTGGTTGTTCTGATCAGAACACGGTAAAAAATGTGGGAGCGGGCTTGCTCCCACATTTGTTTTGCAGTGTTACTTAAGAGGCGATCAGCTGGCGAAGTACATAGTGCAAGATGCCCCCGGCCTTGAAGTATTCCACCTCATTAAGCGTATCGATCCGGCACAACACCTCCACCTTCTCCGTACTCCCATCCTCCCGCGTAATCACCAGCGTCAAGTTCATCCGCGGCACGATCTCCACGTCGGTCAGCCCGAGAATGTCGATCTTCTCCTTCCCGGTCAGCTTGAGCGTCTTGCGGTTCTGATCCAGCTTGAACTGCAACGGCAGCACGCCCATGCCCACCAGGTTGGAGCGGTGGATACGCTCGAAACTTTCGGCGATCACCGCCTTGACGCCCAGCAGGTTGGTGCCCTTGGCTGCCCAGTCGCGGCTGGAGCCGGTGCCGTATTCCTGGCCGGCGACCACCACCAATGGTGTGCCCGAGGCCTGGTACTTCATCGACGCGTCATAGATCGCCATCTTCTCGCCGGTGGGGATATACAGCGTATTTCCGCCTTCCTCGCCGCCGAGCATTTCATTGCGGATACGGATATTGGCAAAGGTGCCGCGCATCATCACTTCATGGTTGCCCCGGCGCGAGCCGTAGGAGTTGAAGTCGCGCGGCTCCACGCCTTGTTCGCGCAGGTAGCGGCCGGCGGGGCTGTCGGTCTTGATGTTGCCGGCCGGGGAGATGTGGTCCGTGGTGACCGAATCACCCAGCAACGCCAGCACGTTGGCGCCTTTGACGTCTTTGATCACGGGCAGAGGCCCGGCAATGTCGTCGAAGAATGGCGGGTGCTGAATGTAGGTGGAATCCTTTTGCCAGACGTAGGTGGCGGCCTGTGGCACTTCAATGGCTTGCCACTGCTCGTCACCGGCGAACACCTCGGCGTATTCCTTGTGGAACATACCGGTGCTGACCTGGGCCACGGCATCCGCGATTTCCTTGCTGCTGGGCCAGATGTCCTTGAGGTACACCGGCTTGCCGTCTTGGTCATTCCCCAGCGGCTCACTGCTGATATCGATGCGAACAGTGCCCGCCAAGGCATACGCCACCACCAGCGGCGGCGAAGCCAGCCAGTTGGTTTTCACCAGCGGGTGCACGCGGCCTTCGAAGTTGCGGTTGCCCGACAGCACCGACGCCACCGCAAGGTCGGCTTTCTGGATAGCCTTTTCGATCGGCTCGGGCAGCGGGCCGGAGTTGCCGATGCAGGTGGTGCAGCCGTAGCCCACCAGATCAAAGCCGAGCTTGTCCAAGTACTGGGTGAGGCCTGCCGCCTTGTAGTAGTCGGTGACCACTTTGGAGCCTGGCGCCAAGGAGGTCTTGACCCAAGGCTTGCGCGTCAGGCCCTTTTCCACGGCCTTTTTCGCCACCAGCCCGGCCGCCATCATCACGCTGGGGTTGGAGGTGTTGGTGCAGGAGGTGATTGCGGCGATCACCACCGCGCCGTTTTTCAGGCGATAGGTCTGGCCGTCGTACTCATAGTCGGTTTCGCCCACCAGGTCGGCATTGCCCACGGCAACTCCGCCGCCGCCTTCGCTTTCCAGGCGGCCCTCTTCTTTGTTGGTGGGTTTGAATTGCAGGTCGAGAAAGTCACTGAAGGCCTGGCCGACATTGGGCAGTGCCACGCGGTCCTGCGGGCGTTTCGGCCCGGCCAGGCTGGCTTCGACACTGCCCATGTCCAGGGCCAGGCTGTCGGTAAACACCGGCTCCTGGCCGGCGTTGCGCCACAGGCCCTGGGCCTTGGTGTAAGCCTCGACCAGTTTCACGGTTTCGGTAGGACGGCCGGAGAGGCGCAGGTAGTCCAGCGTTACCTCATCCACCGGGAAAAAGCCGCAGGTGGCGCCGTATTCCGGGGCCATGTTGGCGATGGTGGCACGGTCGGCCAACGGCAGGTCGGCCAGGCCGTCGCCGTAGAATTCGACAAATTTTCCCACTACGCCTTTTTTGCGCAGCATCTGGGTCACGGTCAGCACCAAGTCAGTGGCAGTAATGCCTTCTTTCAATTTACCGGTGAGCTTGAAGCCGATCACTTCCGGGATCAGCATCGACACCGGCTGGCCGAGCATCGCCGCTTCCGCTTCGATCCCGCCCACGCCCCAGCCGAGTACGCCGAGGCCGTTGATCATGGTGGTGTGGGAATCGGTGCCGACCAGTGTGTCCGGGAAGGCATAGGTGCGGCCGTCTTCGTCCTTGGTCCACACGGTGCGGCCGAGGTATTCGAGGTTGACCTGGTGGCAGATGCCGGTGCCCGGTGGCACCACGCTGAAGTTGTCAAAGGCGCTCTGACCCCAGCGCAGGAAGGCGTAGCGTTCGCCGTTGCGCTGCATTTCGATGTCGACGTTTTGCTCGAAGGCATCGGCGTTGCCGAACTTGTCGACCATCACGGAGTGGTCAATCACCAGGTCCACGGGGGAAAGCGGGTTGATGCGCTGCGGGTCGCCGCCGGCCTTGGCCACGGCGGCGCGCATGGCGGCCAGGTCGACTACAGCCGGCACGCCGGTAAAGTCTTGCATCAATACCCGGGCCGGGCGGTACTGGATCTCACGGTCGGACTGGCGTTCCTTGAGCCAGGCGGCAATGGCCTTGAGGTCGGCGCCGGTGACGGTCTTGTTGTCTTCCCAGCGCAGCAGGTTTTCCAGCAGCACCTTCAGCGACATCGGCAGCTTGTCCAGGTCACCCAGGCTCTTGGCGGCTTCGGGCAGGCTGAAGTAGTGGTAGGTTTTGCTGTCTATTTCCAGGGTCTTAAGGGTACTCAGGCTATCAAGCGATGACATGACACGACTCCTTATGGTCCGCACGGCTACGGACCTGACGGGACGAACAGAGCTATCAACTTAGCCCTGTTTTCATTAGCAGGCTAATAACTGGACTCTATCGTTAAGTCCAAGGTTCCGAACTCCGTTATCATGCGCGGGTTTTCATGACAGGCATTGCGACAGCGCAACGTCAGTTGATTCACTTGGAGAGTTGATGAACACCCTTTTTATGCACTGCCGCCCGGGTTTTGAAGGCGAAGTCTGTTCCGAGATCGCGGACCTCGCCGCGCGCCTGAACGTTTCCGGCTACGCCAAGGCCAAGACCGGCAGCGCCTGCGCCGAATTTGTCTGCACCATCGAGGACGGCGCCCAACGCCTGATGCACGGCCAGCGCTTTGCCGAGCTGATCTTTCCTCGGCAGTGGGCGCGCGGGGTGTTCATCGACCTGCCGGAAACCGACCGCATCAGCGTGATCCTCGCTCACCTGCGCGAGTTCCCGGTGTGCGGCAGCCTGTGGCTGGAAATGGTCGATACCAACGACGGCAAGGAACTGTCCAACTTCTGCAAGAAATTCGAAGTGCACCTGCGCAAAGCCCTGCTGAACGCCGGCAAGCTGGTGGACGACCCGAGCAAGCCGCGCCTGCTGCTGACCTTCAAGAGTGGCCGCGAAGTGTTCATGGGCCTGGCCGAGTCGAACAACTCGGCAATGTGGCCGATGGGCATCCCACGTCTCAAGTTCCCCCGCGAAGCACCCAGCCGTTCGACCCTCAAGCTGGAAGAGGCCTGGCACCACTTCATCCCCCGCGACCAGTGGGACGAGCGCCTGCACGGCGACATGACCGGCGTGGACCTCGGCGCAGCGCCCGGCGGCTGGACCTGGCAACTGGTCAACCGTGGCATGCTGGTGACCGCCATCGACAACGGCCCGATGGCCGAAAGCCTGATGGACACTGGCCTGGTGCAGCACTTGATGGCCGACGGTTTCACCTTCGTGCCCAAGCAGCCGGTGGACTGGATGGTCTGCGACATCGTCGAAAAGCCGGCGCGTAACGCCGCGCTGCTGGAAACCTGGATCGGCGAAGGGCATTGCCGCGAGGCGGTGGTGAACTTGAAGCTGCCGATGAAGCAGCGCTACGCCGAAGTGAAGCGCCTGCTGGAACGCATCGAAGACGGTTTCAGGGCGCGCGGCATCCGCGTGGAGGTCGGCTGCAAGCAGCTGTACCACGACCGTGAGGAAGTGACCTGCCATTTGCGTCGGTTGGTGGATGTGAAGAAAACCAAGGCCCGGTAGACTGGCGGCCAGTTTCAGGAGTAGATCATGAGCGATATTTTCGACAGCGCCGTCGACGGCACCTTAGATGCAACAGGCTTGAATTGCCCGGAACCCGTGATGATGCTGCACCAGCACATCCGCGACCTGCCGCCCGGCGGCTTGCTCAAGGTGATCGCGACCGACCCGTCCACGCGCCGCGATATCCCCAAGTTCTGCGTGTTCCTTGACCACGAACTGGTGGATCAGCAGGAGCAGGCCGGTACGTACCTGTACTGGATCCGCAAGAAGTCCGCTTAAACCCGCGCCTTGTCGGCGCGGATACGCCGGCGTGCACTGCGCGCCAGGCGCACCAGCAACATCCCCGCCGCACAGCTCAGGCCCACGATCAGCCCTTGCCACAAGCCGCTTGGGCCGCTCGGCTCGCCCAGCCAATTCGTCAGGCCCAGGGCGTAACCCACCGGCAGCCCAACGCCCCAGTACGCGAACAAGGTCAGCACCATGGTCACGCGGGTGTCCTGGTAGCCACGCAATGCGCCGGCCGCCGTGACCTGGATCGAGTCGGAGAACTGAAACAGTGCCGAGAACACGATCAGCGTCGAAGCCAGGTGAATGACCACCGGGTCCGGCGTATAGATCGCCGCTATCTGCTCGCGTAATAGCAGCATCAGGCTGCAGGACAAACACGCATAGGCCAGCGCCGTACCCATGCCGACACCGGCGGCGAAGCGCGCTTCACGCGGTTCGCCACGCCCGAGGGCCTGGCCGACCCGCACGGTGACCGCCATGCTCAAGGAGTAGGGGATCATGAACACCAGGGAGCTGACGTTCAGTGCGATCTGATGACCGGACACCACAGTGGCCCCCAGGCTGCCCAGCAGCAGGGCGATCACCGCAAAAATGCTCGACTCGGCAAAGATCGCCACGCCAATCGGCAGACCAATGCCCAGCACACGCTTGATCACCGCCCATTGCGGCCAGTCGAAGCGCTTGAACAATTCGCTGCTCTGGTAGGCCGGCCCCCAGCGGGTCCAGGCGGCCAGGCCGAGCATCATCGCCCACATCGAAATAGCCGTGGCCCAGCCGCAGCCTACGCCGCCCATGGCCGGCAGGCCGAGGTGACCGTAGATGAAGATGTAGTTCAGCGGAATGTTCAGCGCCAGGCCGAAGAGGCCCATGACCATGCTCGGCAGCGTACGACCCAGGCCGTCACTGAAGCAGCGCAGCACGTAATAGAACGCAATGGCCGGCATACCGGCGGCGATGCCATGCAGGTAGCCCATGGTGGGTGCGATCAGGTCCGGTTCAACCTTCATTGCATGCAGGATCGGCTCGGCGCAAAGCAGCAGCAGTGAGCCGATGATGCCGACCACCAAGGCCAGCCACAATGACTGGCGCACCAACGGCCCGATCTCACTGTACTGGCCCGCGCCGTAGCGTTGCGCGACTTTCGGCGTGGTAGCCAGCAGCGTACCGCTCATCAGCAGGTAGACCGGAATCCAGATCGAGTTGCCCAGGCCCACCGCCGCCAGGTCCTGGGGGCTGACGCGGCCGGCCATCACCGCATCGACAAAACTCATCGCGGTGGTGGCCAGTTGGCCGACCATGATCGGCAGGGCGAGCGTCAGCAGGCCGCCGACTTCCCGGCTGATGCGGGCGGGGCGGCTAAGGGTGGCAGTTGCAGTGTTCACGTACAGGTGTCCAATAAAGGGAAGCGCAAGGACGGCGGATTCTACGCTTTGACGCACTGGTCAGGAAAAAACCAGTGTTAGGGATTTGTAAGCGCGGGCTGTGATCCCTGTACACTGCGGGTCCGCGAAAGGAGCCTGCCATGCTGATTGTTGCCGACGAAAATATTCCGCTGCTCGATGCATTCTTCCAGGGATTTGGCGAGATTCGCCGCGTGCCTGGCCGTTCCATCGACCGCGCCACGGTCGAGCAGGCCGACGTGTTGCTGGTGCGCTCGGTGACCAACGTCAACCGCGCGCTGCTGGAGGGCACGACGGTGCGCTTCGTCGGCACCTGCACCATCGGCACCGATCACCTTGACCTCGACTACTTCAAACAGGCCGGCATCCAATGGTCCAGCGCCCCCGGCTGCAATGCCCGTGGCGTGGTGGATTATGTGCTGGGCAGCCTGATGACCCTGGCGGAAATCGAAGGTGCCGACCTCACCCAGCGCACCTATGGCGTGGTGGGGGCCGGTGAAGTCGGTGGGCGGCTGGTCAAGGTGCTCAAGGGCCTGGGCTGGAACGTGCTGGTGTGCGACCCGCCACGGCAGATTGCCGAAGACGGCGATTACGTCAGCCTGGAGCAGATCATCGAGCAATGCGATGTGATCAGCTTGCACACACCGCTGACCAAGTCCGGCAACGGTTCCACCTGGCACCTGTTTGATCGCCAGCGGCTCAACCAGCTCAAGCACGGCACCTGGCTGATCAACGCCAGCCGTGGCCCGGTGGTAGACAATGCCGCCCTGCGCGAGGTGCTGCTGGCGCGCGAAGACCTGCAAGCGGTGCTGGATGTGTGGGAAGGCGAGCCTGAAGTGGACGTGGACCTGGCAGATTTGTGCGTGCTGGCCACGCCGCACATCGCCGGCTACAGCCTGGAGGGCAAGCAACGCGGCACGGCGCAGATCTATCAGGCGTTCTGCGCGCACTTGGGGCAGGCGCCGAGCATTCAGTTGAGTGATTTGCTGCCGCCGCCGTGGTTGGCCGAGGTGCACTTGAACGCGTCCACCGACCCGGCCTGGGCACTGGCGACCCTGTGCCGCAGCGTGTACGACCCGCGCCGTGATGATGCGGATTTCCGGCGTAGCCTGGTAGGAACGGTTGAAGAGCAGCGTAAGGCGTTTGACCTGCTGCGCAAAAACTATCCTGAACGTCGTGAAATTGATGGCTTGAAGGTGCGCATTAACGGTGAGTCGGCAGCATTGTCGAACATCATCAGCGCATTGGGTGCCGTGAGCGCCTAGATCCTCATAAAAAACCCGGCCACCTGGGCCGGGTTTGAAAGAGCGTCGGCGCTTCAGCCTTGCTGGGCAGGCTTGACCAGTCGCTGTTCCAGTTCGCTGCACGCTTGCTGGATCATCTCTTCGGTAATCTGCACATCTTTGCCATTGGCATCGACGTACCAGCAGGGCAATTGCTGCGGCTGGCGGATTACTTCAATCTTGGCATCGCTGCTGTTTTGCAAGGTCATGGCCTGTCTCCTCATCAGGTTGTGTACCCATTCTGCTTATCACTCTAAGCCGCCCGCGTGACCAGGCTGTTACAACTCCTTTCAAAGTCACCGGTTCGAATACCCAGTCGACCAGAAACCGATACAAATTTCCAGCCAGGGGTTAGACCGATAGCCTCTAGGGTTAGGTATCGGCAGGCATAATTAACCTGACTCATTGTTATTTACCCAAGTTCCCCCAATGTTGAGGACAGGTTCCTCATTGGTGATGCCCTCCATGTTCTCAGTCCGTCAACGCCGCGCGATCCGTCTGGCCAGCCGCTTCATCGCCCCCTACCGCTGGCAGGCGCTTGGCGCCCTGTTGGCGCTGATCGTCACGGCCGGTATTACCTTGTCCATGGGGCAGGGCATCCGTCTGCTGGTGGATCAGGGTTTCATGACCCAATCCCCGCACTTGCTCAACCAGTCCATCGGTCTGTTCATGGTGCTGGTGCTGGGGCTGGCAGTGGGTACCTTCGCACGGTTTTATCTGGTGTCGTGGATCGGCGAGCGGGTGGTGGCGGATATCCGTCGGCAAGTGTTCAACCATTTGATCTACCTGCATCCGGGCTTTTACGAGAACAACCGCAGTTCGGAGATCCAGTCGCGGTTGACCACCGACACCACGTTGCTGCAGTCGGTGATCGGATCGTCGTTGTCGCTGTTCCTGCGTAATGCCTTGATGGTCATCGGCGGCATCGTGCTGCTGTTTGTCACCAACCCCAAGCTCACCAGTATCGTGGTGGTAGCGCTGCCGCTGGTGCTGGCGCCGATCCTGATCTTTGGCCGCCGGGTGCGCAGCTTGTCGCGCCAAAGCCAGGACCGCATCGCCGACGTGGGCAGCTATGTGTCCGAGACCCTCGGCCAGATCAAGACCGTGCAGGCCTACAACCACCAGGTGCAGGACGAACAACGTTTCGCCGTGACTGTGGAAGACGCCTTCACCACCGCGCGCAAGCGCATCACCCAACGCGCCTGGCTGATTACCCTGGTGATCATGCTGGTGCTCGGTGCCGTGGGCGTGATGCTGTGGGTCGGCGGCATGGACGTGATCAGCGGACGTATTTCCGGCGGTGAGCTGGCGGCGTTCGTGTTCTACAGCCTGATCGTCGGCAGTGCGGTCGGCACCCTGAGTGAAGTACTCGGTGAGTTACAACGCGCTGCCGGGGCCGCCGAGCGCATTGGTGAGTTGTTGCAGTCGAGCAACGAGATCCAGGCGCCGAGCGCAGGCACCGTCCAATTGCCCGCCCGCGTCAGCGGCCGCATGGAGCTGCAAGACCTGCGTTTTTCCTATCCCTCGCGGCCGGACAGCTACGCCATCGACGGCCTTGACCTGACCATCAATCCCGGCGAAACCCTCGCGTTGGTGGGCCCCTCCGGCGCGGGTAAATCGACGATTTTCGACCTGTTGCTGCGCTTCTACGACCCCCAGCAAGGCCGCATCCTGCTCGAAGGCCATCCACTCACCGAGCTCGACCCCATGGACCTGCGCCGCCACTTCGCCCTGGTATCCCAGAGCCCGGCGCTGTTCTTCGGCAGCGTCGAAGACAACATCCGCTACGGCAACCCGACCGCCACCCAGGAACAGGTCGAAGCCGCTGCTCGCATCGCCCATGCCCACGACTTCATCCTGCAAATGCCTGACGGCTATCAGACCCACCTCGGCGACGGCGGCATGGGCCTCTCCGGCGGCCAACGCCAACGCCTGGCCATCGCCCGCGCGTTGTTGGTGGACGCGCCGATCCTGCTGCTCGACGAAGCCACCAGCGCCCTCGATGCCCAGAGTGAACACCTGATCCAGCAAGCGCTGCCGCAATTGATGCAAGGGCGCACCACGTTGGTGATCGCCCATCGGCTGGCCACGGTGAAGAACGCTGATCGCATTGCGGTGATGGACCAGGGCAAGTTGGTGGCGGTGGGGACGCATCAGCAGTTGATTGCAAGCAATGCGTTGTATGCGAGGCTGGCGGCGTTGCAGTTCAGTGATGGGGCAGAGATCACGAACAGCGAGGGCTAAAGTGGGCCCGTCGTCACGAGCGGGCATCCTTGGCAGGCAGTTGAGGGCGAAGATGCACGTGTGGCGAGGGAGCTTGCTCCCGTTGGACTGCGCAGCAGTCCCATTTTTGGGGTCGCTTCGCAACCCAACGGGAGCAAGCTCCCTCGCCACAGGGTTTCAACCACCGACAGTGCGGCGGCGTCCGACCAGAGCCTTACTGATCATCAAAGTACCGCTCATGCCAATCCACCAACGGCTGTGGTGAATTGAGCTTCTGCCCGTAGATCACCGAATAAGACAGCACGTTCTGCACATACTGGCGAGTTTCGTCGAACGGAATGCTTTCCACCCACACATCGAAACTCAGGTGGTCCGCGCCACGCAGCCACTGGCGCACGCGGCCGGGGCCGGCGTTGTAGGCGGCAGAGGCGAGCACGCGGTTGCCGTTGAACTGGCTGTGCACCTGGCTCAGGTAGGCAGCGCCGAGCTGGATGTTCTTGTCCGGGTCCAGTACCTGGGCCGGGGAGGCCAGGGGGATGCTGAACTTGCGCGCGGTTTCCTTGGCAGTGCCAGGCATCAGTTGCATCAGGCCACTGGCACCGACGCCGGAGCGGGCGTCGTCCATAAAGGCGCTTTCCTGGCGGGTAATCGCGAATACCCAACTGGAATGCAGGCCGCGCACCTTGGCTTCACGCACCAGGGTGTCGCGGTGGGCCATCGGGAAACGGATGTCCAGGTCGTCCCAGTACTGCGCCTGGCTGATGGTGCGGATCGCCGGGAAGTACCACTTCATGTCGTAGGCCAGCTTGGCCTGGGCGACCATCTCGTCACGGTTGAAGTGACGGCTTACGTGATACCACTCGCGACGGCCATCTACGATCTGGCCACGGGCGTAGAATTCCAGCGCACGGCGCACGCCCGGCGTGTTGCGCACCTTGTTGACCAGTGCCTGGCTCATCAGCAGCGGCTTGTTCTTCAACTGATACGGGGCTTTGGAACGATCCGCCGCAAGGAAACCGTAGAAGTCACGCTCTTGTGCCAGGTTCTTGTACAACACCAACGCTTGTGGGTTCTTGGGTTCTGCCAGTTCCAGGCTGCGGGCCTGCCAGTAGCGCCAGCGGTTGGTGGTCGCCAAGTCTTGTGGGAGTTTGCGGGTCAACTGGTAGGCATCTTCCCAACGCGCCAGGCGCAACAGCAGACGCAGGCGCCATTCGGAGACGGTGTTGTCGCGCAGTTCTGGGTCGTATTTGGTCATCACCTCAAGGGCGCGCGGGTCATAGCGCTTGGCCAGGGTCAGGCCGATTTCCCGGGCGATCGACACTTTTTCGTCACGGGAGAAGTGCATGCTGCTGGCGTAGCCGTCCAGCAGGGCCATGGCCTTGTCGGGATCCTGGCGGGCCAGGCGACGCAAGCCCAGGCCCACGGCGTCAGACATGGCCTCGGTGGCCGGCAGGAAGCGTGACGGGTCGCTGAGCATGTCGGGCTTTTGCGCCACGTCCACCATCAGGCGGCCTTGAGCGCCGAGGGTGGGCAAGGTTTTCACCAGGCTGTTGGCCAGCGCGTAGTTGCGCGCTTCGGCGGCGAGCTTGGCGCGGTCCCAGATCTTCTGTTCGGTGAGCTGGCCGTCAGCCGCCCATTGGCCGAAGGTGGCATCACAGGCGGCCGGTTGAGATTTACCGGTCATCCAGAGTTTTTCGGCGGTCTTGTAGCCTTCGGCTTTCAGATTGTGGGTGAGTTGGTACTGGCCCTGCAGGCAGTCCAGCTCGACGAAATTGAGCTTGGCGTCGTAGTACTTTTCAAAAGTCTGCCAATCGCCACGCTCGGCCAACCAGCGCAACCAGCGCAGTTTCATCCAGTTGGCCTGGGGCAGGTCACCGTTTTTGGCCAGGAACTGTTCGATTTCCTGGTTGCTCGCGGTTTTCAGGCGCGCCGTCAGTTCGTCGTAGGCCAGGTAGGGCGTCAGCGGGTAATCGGCCAGGGCCTGGCTGTATTGCATGTACGGGCCGGTATCGCCCTTGGCCAAGGCGCGTTTGGCTTCATCGTAATATTGACGTTGGGTGGTGAGGTCCACGGCCTGGGCGGATTGAACGGCGGTGGCGGAAAGAAGCAGACAAGATAAAAAGTTGAAAAGGCGACTGCGCATGAGACGTCCGTGCAGAGAAATCACGACTAGCATCGGCACCGCCGACACTGATTGCCCCTAGCTTAGCCTTTTGCCCGACGCAGACGAAAGCTTTGCTGGGCGGTTCGTTCAAGTTCGTTGGAAATGTCCTACAGAACGTGTCGGCAGCGAAAATGCCAGCCGCATCCCACCCCTAACTCAGGTAGAATGCGCGCCCAGTTTTTGGAGAAGCGTATGACCCTGCTCAAATTCAGCGATGTGTCCCTTGCTTTCGGCGCTATGCCGTTGTTGGACAAGGTGTCCTGGCAGATCGCCCGTGGTGAGCGGGTGTGCATCATCGGCCGCAACGGCACCGGCAAATCCAGCATGATGAAGCTGGTCAAAGGCGACCAGAAGCCCGATGACGGCTCCGTATGGCGCGCGCCGGGCCTCAAGATCGGCGAATTGCCGCAAGAATTGCCGGTGGCCGACGGACGGACAGTGTTCGACGTGGTTGCCGAAGGCCTCGACGGCGTCGGCGCACTGCTCGCCGAATACCATCACCTGGCGCAGAACTGCGTCACCGAAGATGACCTGAACAAGTTGATGCACGTTCAGCAAGACCTCGAAGCCCGTGATGGCTGGCGCTTGCAGCAACTGGTCGACAGCACCCTGAGCCGCCTGCAGCTGCCGGCCGACAAGACCCTCGCCGAGTTGTCCGGCGGCTGGCGTCGTCGCGTGCTGCTGGCCCAGGCCTTGGTGTCCGAGCCGGATCTGCTGCTGCTCGACGAACCGACCAACCACTTGGACATTGGCGCGATTGCCTGGCTGGAAGAAGCCCTCAAGGAATTCCAGGGCGCCGTGCTGTTCATCACGCACGACCGTTCCTTCCTGCAGAACCTGGCCACCCGCATTCTTGAACTGGACCGTGGCGGCCTGATCGACTGGAACGGTGACTACGCCAGCTTCCTGGTACACAAGGAAGCCGCGCTGGCCGCCGAAGAAACCGCCAACGCGTTGTTCGACAAGAAGCTGGCCCAGGAAGAAGTCTGGATCCGCCAGGGCATCAAGGCCCGTCGCACCCGTAACGAAGGCCGCGTACGCGCCCTGAAAGCCCTGCGTGTCGAGCGCAGCGAACGCCGCGAGCGCACCGGCAAGGCGAATATCCAGCTGGACACCGCCGACAAGTCGGGCAAGCAAGTAATGGTGCTGGAGAACGTCAGCTTCCATCACCCGGACGGCCCGTTCCTGATCAAGGACTTCTCCATGGTCCTGCAGCGCGGCGACCGTATCGGCCTGCTGGGCGCCAACGGCACCGGCAAGACCACCTTGCTCAAGCTGATGCTCAGCGGTCTGCAGCCGACCAGCGGCACCGTGGAAGAGGGCACGCGCATTGACGTGGCCTACTTCGACCAGTTGCGTCACCAGTTGGACCTGGAAAAAACCGTGATCGACAACGTCGCCGAAGGCCGCGACTTTATCGACATCGACGGCCAGAGCCGCCATGTGCTCAGCTACCTGGGCGACTTCCTGTTCAGCCCGCAGCGTGCACGTACGCCGGTGAAAGCCTTGTCTGGTGGTGAGCGTGCGCGCCTACTGCTGGCCAAGCTGTTCAGCAAGCCGGCCAACCTGCTGGTGCTCGACGAACCGACCAACGACCTCGACGTGGAAACCCTCGAGCTGTTGGAAGAAGTGCTGCTGACCTTCAACGGCACTGTGCTGATGGTCAGCCACGACCGGGCATTCCTCGACAACGTGGTCACCAGCACCCTGGTCTTCGAAGGCGAAGGCAAGGTGCGTGAATACGTCGGTGGTTATCAGGACTGGCTGCGCCAGGGCGGCTCGCCGCGCCTGCTGGGCGTGACCGAGAGCAAGTCCGGCAAGGCCGACTTGAACTCGGCGGTGGTGACCCCGGTGGCCGCTGCTGCGCCTGTCCAAGAAGCTGCGCCTTCGGCCAAAAAGAAGCTCAGCTACAAGCTGCAGCGCGAGCTGGAAGCCTTGCCAGGTGATATCGACGCCAAGGAACAGCAGATTGCCGCTGTAGAAGCGGACATGGCTGACGCGGGTTTCTACCTGCGTCCGGCGGCAGAAACCGCCAAGGTCATCGCTTCCCTGGAGAAACTGAACCAGGAGTTGGAAGTGCTGGTTGAGCGCTGGGCCGAGTTGGATGCCTGATTGACCCGCCAGCCATAAAAAAGCCCGGCCTCACTGATCTGAGTGCCGGGCTTTTCGTATCGGTTTACTTGGCGTCTTTGACCAGCTTCACCGCCAGCACATCGCACGGCGCACCGTGCAGCACATCATTGGCGGTGGAACCGAGCAGCAACGCCAGCCCGTGACGGCCATGGCTGCCGACCACGATCAGGTCACAACCCTTTTCCTTGGCCAGATGGTGGATTTCCTGGCGCGGTTGGCCGTAGGTGAGGTGGCAGTCTTCCTTTTTCAAGTGCGGGTATTTGAGAATCAAACGGTCCAGGCGCTCCTTGGCCTGGTCAAACTGCTGTTGCTGCAACTGGGAAAGGTCCATCGGCACGTCACCGCCAAAGGCCATGGCCATGGGCTCGACGATATGCACCAGCGACAGTATGGCGCCATTGGCCAATGCAGACTCCTGCGCGCGCTTGATCACTGGATCGCACTCTTCGGTCAGATCAACAGCGACCAGAATATGTTGGTAGGGCATGAGGCGTTCCTCCAAGGGACTGCAATAAGTTCAGTATGGCTGCTTTCAAGCGGATGGGGTTGCGTCAGGTCAAATCCGCTCATCTAGAAATTCGGGAGTACACATATGACGGTCTGGATAGTGGTGTCAATCCTTGTGGTGGTTCTGAGCCCTCTGGCATGGCTGCGCCCGTCGCGTCATCAGAGCGGGCGCATGGCCCTGCGCATGGAGGCACGCCGCATTGGCCTGACCATGCAGTTGTCGCCCCAGGAATGGCCGCACTGGCTCAAGCAAGAGCCGCCGAGCCCGTGCGCGCAGTATTGCCGGCCACGACGCGGCAGCACGCCGGCGATCTGGAGTTACTGGCAGCTGGAGCCCGGGGTCTGGGTGAATCAGTGGCGCGAAGTGTGCGCCGATGAAAAGTTGTTGCCGCATTTTGCGACGCTGCCGGACAACGTCTACAAGGTCGAAGCCGACAAGCAGATGATCGCCTTGTATTGGGGCGAGAAGGGCGAGGCGAGCGTGTTGAAGGCTATTGATGCGCTGCTCAAGGCCCTGGCCTGAATCGCAGGCAATAAAAAGCCCGACATCATCATCGGGCTGGAGTTGGCCAGGCAGGCCGGTAATTCTGGTGTTTCGCACGTCGGATGTTCATCCAGACGCTTTACAGTTGCGGCTAGCCTAGCCGCATATCCCGTTCTGTACAGTCTTTTTCCATATCTTTTCCATTATTGATTTCGTGAATAGTTGAATATTGACGAGTCGCGGGCTTAGGGTTGGGGTTCTGAAATGACTGGAAAGTCGCGTTTTTCCTAGCCTTTCGAGCGATTGACAATTGCCCGGAATTGGATGAAGGTGGCGTACCCAAATCAAACGGGCGTATGAATTGAGCGTTTGTCTGTCAGACGACTCATACAGAATCCCGACTATCGCATTGGCGGGTGTGCCTGGCGGATTGGCGTGAACATTGGCGAATTCATCAATGTCCAACCAGAGGCCAGCGTCCAGTGTGTACTGTTCAGCTTCCATATCGTGGAGATCAGTTGATGATTTACGAAGGTAAAGCCATCACGGTTAAGGCTCTTGAAAGTGGCATCGTCGAACTGAAATTCGACCTCAAGGGTGAGTCCGTCAACAAGTTCAACCGTCTAACCCTGAATGAATTGCGTCAGGCCGTAGACACCATCAAAGCAGATGCTTCGGTCAAGGGCGTGATCGTTTCCAGCGGCAAGGACGTGTTTATCGTCGGCGCTGACATCACCGAATTCGTCGACAACTTCAAGCTGCCCGATGCCGAGCTGGTGGCTGGCAACCTCGAAGCCAACAAGATTTTCAGCGATTTTGAAGACCTCAACGTACCGACCGTCGCCGCGATCAACGGCATCGCGTTGGGCGGCGGCCTGGAAATGTGCCTGGCGGCAGACTTCCGCGTCATGTCGGCCACGGCCAAGATCGGCCTGCCTGAAGTCAAACTGGGCATCTACCCAGGTTTCGGCGGCACCGTACGCCTGCCGCGCCTGATCGGTGCCGACAACGCCATCGAGTGGATTGCCGCTGGCAAGGAAAACCGTGCTGAAGACGCGCTGAAAGTCGGTGCCGTTGACGCTGTGGTTGCCCCGGACAAACTGGCAGAAGCCGCACTGAACCTGATCAAGGGCGCCATCAGCGGCGAATTTGACTACAAGGCCAAGCGTCAGCCGAAGCTGGAAAAACTCAAGCTCAACGCCATCGAACAAATGATGTCGTTCGAAACCGCCAAAGGTTTCGTGGCTGGCCAGGCCGGCCCGAACTACCCCGCGCCGGTTGAAGCGATCAAGACCATCCAGAAAGCCGCGAACTTCGGTCGCGACAAAGCCCTGGAAGTGGAAGCGGCAGGCTTCGTCAAACTGGCGAAAACCTCCGCAGCCCAGAGCCTGATCGGCCTGTTCCTGAACGATCAGGAACTGAAGAAAAAGGCCAAGGCCTACGACGAAATCGCCAAGGACGTGAAACAGGCAGCCGTACTCGGCGCCGGTATCATGGGCGGCGGTATCGCCTATCAGTCGGCGTCCAAAGGCACGCCGATCCTGATGAAAGACATCAACGAGCACGGCATCGAGCAAGGCCTGGCGGAAGCCGCCAAGCTGCTGGTCGGCCGCGTGGATAAAGGTCGCATGACCGCCGCGAAGATGGCTGAAGTGCTTAACGGCATTCGTCCTACGCTGTCCTACGGCGATTTCGGCCATGTCGACCTGGTGGTCGAAGCCGTTGTCGAGAACCCGAAGGTCAAGCAAGCCGTGCTGGCCGAAGTGGAAGCTCAGGTTAAAGACGACACCATCCTGGCGTCCAACACCTCGACCATTTCCATCTCGCTGCTGGCCAAGGCCTTGAAGCGTCCGGAGAACTTCGTCGGCATGCACTTCTTCAACCCGGTGCACATGATGCCGCTGGTGGAAGTGATCCGTGGCGAGAAGTCCAGCGAGCTGGCGGTTGCCACCACCGTTGCCTACGCCAAGAAAATGGGCAAGAACCCGATCGTGGTCAACGACTGCCCGGGCTTCCTGGTCAACCGCGTGCTGTTCCCGTACTTCGGCGGTTTCGCCAAGTTGGTCAGCGCCGGTGTGGACTTCGTGCGCATCGACAAAGTCATGGAAAAATTCGGCTGGCCAATGGGCCCGGCGTACCTGATGGACGTGGTCGGCATCGACACCGGCCACCACGGTCGCGACGTCATGGCTGAAGGCTTCCCGGACCGCATGAAAGACGACCGCCGTTCGGCGATCGACGCGCTGTACGAGGCCAAGCGCCTGGGCCAGAAGAACGGCAAGGGCTTCTACGCCTACGAGGCCGACAAGAAGGGCAAGCAGAAGAAAGTGGCCGATCCGTCGGTGCATGAAGTGCTGGCTCCGGTCATCTACGAACAGCGTGAGGTGTCGGACGAAGACATCATCAACTGGATGATGATCGCCCTGTGCCTCGAAACCGTGCGTTGCCTGGAAGACGGCATCGTCGAGACCGCCGCCGAAGCCGATATGGGCCTGGTGTACGGTATTGGTTTCCCTCCATTCCGTGGTGGTGCGCTGCGTTACATCGACTCGATCGGTGTGGCCGAGTTCGTTGCCCTGGCTGATCAATACGCTGATTTGGGCCCGCTGTACCACCCGACCGCGAAGCTGCGTGAAATGGCCAAGAACGGCCAGCGCTTCTTCGGTTAAGTGCCCAGACGACTAGAGCGAGAATATTTATGAGCTTGAATCCAAGAGACGTCGTGATCGTCGACTTCGGTCGTACGCCGATGGGCCGCTCCAAGGGCGGCATGCACCGCAACACCCGTGCCGAAGATATGTCGGCACACCTGATCAGCAAACTGCTGGAACGCAACGTCAAGGTCGACCCGAACGAAGTCGAAGACGTGATCTGGGGCTGCGTCAACCAGACCCTGGAGCAGGGCTGGAACATTGCGCGCATGGCGTCGTTGATGACCCAGATCCCGCACACCGCCGCCGGCCAGACTGTGAGCCGCCTGTGCGGTTCGTCGATGAGCGCGCTGCACACTGCCGCCCAGGCGATCATGACCGGCAACGGTGATGTGTTCGTGGTCGGTGGCGTGGAGCATATGGGCCACGTCAGTATGATGCATGGCGTTGACCCTAACCCGCACATGTCGCTGTACGCGGCAAAAGCCTCGGGCATGATGGGCCTGACTGCGGAAATGCTCGGCAAAATGCACGGTATTACCCGCGAAGCCCAGGACGCGTTCGGCCTGCGTTCCCACCAGCTCGCCCACAAAGCGACTGTGGAAGGCAAGTTCAAGGATGAAATCATCCCGATGAACGGTTACGACGAGAACGGTTTCCTGAAACTGTTCGACTACGACGAAACCATTCGTCCGGACACCACCCTGGAAAGCCTGGCGGCGCTCAAGCCGGCGTTCAATCCAAAGGGCGGCACCGTGACTGCCGGTACTTCGTCGCAAATCACCGACGGTGCTTCGTGCATGATCGTGATGTCGGCGCAGCGTGCCCAGGACCTGGGCATCCAACCGCTGGCCGTGATCCGTTCGATGGCCGTGGCGGGTGTGGACCCGGCAATCATGGGCTATGGTCCAGTACCGGCCACACAAAAAGCCTTGAAGCGCGCGGGCCTGACCATCAACGACATCGACTTCTTCGAGCTCAATGAAGCTTTCGCTGCACAGGCCTTGCCCGTGCTGAAAGATTTGAAAGTACTCGACAAGATGAATGAGAAGGTTAACCTGCACGGCGGCGCGATTGCCCTGGGTCACCCATTCGGTTGCTCCGGTGCGCGTATCTCCGGCACTTTGCTTAACGTGATGAAGCAAAATGGCGGCAACCTTGGGGTTGCAACCATGTGCATTGGTCTCGGCCAAGGCATTTCCACCGTCTTCGAACGCGTCTAAGCGTTGGGTTGACGGAAGCCGGGGCCCAGTGCCCCGGTTTTTGTTTTTGGGTGGTTTTGTATTTTTTTTTTAACAAATTTTGTAAGAGGGCCAGAGCATGAAAGTCGAACCAGGGCTCTACCAGCATTATAAAGGTCCGCAGTACCGTGTTTTCAGCGTGGCGCGCCACTCCGAGACCGAAGAGGAAGTGGTGTTCTACCAAGCACTGTATGGCGATTACGGCTTTTGGGTGCGCCCGTTGAGCATGTTTGTGGAGACCGTCGAAGTTGACGGCGAGCAGGTCCCGCGCTTTGCTTTGGTCCAGGCCGAACCCAGTCTTTTTTCAGGGCAATAACGGCAGGTCGCGCAGAATGCTGCGCTTGACCTCACCTTGTTGCCACTATATATAGCGTTGCCGCGACAGGCGCCAACTGCCTTTCACTTCTCGAATTCAGGAATTTTCCGATCCATGGGCAAATCGCTGGTCATTGTGGAATCCCCGGCTAAGGCCAAGACCATCAACAAGTACTTGGGCAACGAGTACGTGGTGAAGTCGAGTATCGGCCATATCCGAGACCTGCCCACCAGCGGTTCGGCTAGCGCCAGCAAGGAGCCAGCCGCCAAGCGCGGCAAGGCGGCTGCGGGCGAAGGTCCGGTGCTCACCCCTAAAGAGAAAGCGCGCAAGCAGCTGGTCTCGCGCATGGGTGTGGACCCGGATCATGGCTGGAAGGCCAAGTACGAAATCCTTCCAGGCAAGGAAAAGGTCATCGAAGAGCTGCGCCGGCTCGCCAAGGATGCTGACACCATCTATCTCGCGACGGACTTGGACCGCGAAGGGGAAGCCATTGCCTGGCACCTGCGGGAAGCCATTGGCGGTGATGACAGCCGCTACAAGCGCGTGGTGTTCAACGAAATCACCAAGAAAGCCATCCAGGAAGCTTTCTCCAAGCCGGGCGAACTGGATATCGACCGTGTCAACGCCCAACAGGCCCGTCGTTTCCTCGACCGCGTCGTGGGCTACATGGTCTCGCCACTGCTGTGGGCCAAGATCGCCCGTGGCCTGTCCGCTGGTCGTGTGCAATCGGTTGCCGTGAAGCTGGTGGTGGAGCGTGAGCGCGAGATCCGTGCGTTCATCCCCGAAGAATACTGGGAAGTCCACGCCGACTTGGGCACCGCCAAGGGGGCCAACGTACGTTTTGAAGTGGCCCGCGAGAAAGGCGAGGCGTTCAAGCCGCTGAACGAAGCCCAGGCGATGGCCGCGCTGGAGAAGCTCAAGTCTTCCAGCTACAGCATCGTCAAGCGTGAAGACAAACCGACCAGCAGCAAGCCGTCGGCACCGTTTATCACTTCCACCCTGCAACAGGCCGCGAGCAACCGCCTGGGCTTTGGTGTGAAGAAAACCATGATGATGGCCCAGCGCTTGTACGAGGCCGGCTACATCACGTATATGCGTACCGACTCCACCAACCTGTCGCAAGATGCGGTGGCGATGGCGCGTACTTACATTGAAGAAGAGTTCGGCAAGAAGTACCTGCCGGAGAAGCCAAACGTCTACAGCAGCAAGGAAGGCGCACAAGAGGCTCACGAAGCGATCCGTCCTTCCGACGCCAACACCACGCCTGCCAAGCTGAGCGGCATGGAGCGCGACGCTGAGCGCCTCTACGAGCTGATCTGGCGCCAGTTCCTGGCCTGCCAGATGCTGCCAGCGCAATACCTGTCCACCACCGTGACGGTGGCGGCTTCCGACTTCGAGCTGCGTGCCAAAGGCCGTATCCTCAAGTTCGACGGCTATACCCGTGTGATGCCGCAAATCGCCAAGCCTGGCGATGACGACGTGCTGCCGGACATGGCCCAGGGCGACACGTTGAAGCTGATCAAGCTCGACCCGTCGCAACACTTCACCAAGCCGCCGGCGCGCTATTCGGAAGCCAGCCTGGTAAAAGAGATGGAAAAACGCGGCATCGGTCGTCCTTCGACCTACGCGGCGATCATCTCGACTATTCAGGACCGTGGCTACGTTGCGCTGCACAACCGTCGTTTCTACTCGGAAAAGATGGGCGACATCGTGACCGAGCGACTGTCCGAGAGCTTCTCCAACCTGATGGACTACGGCTTCACCGCCGGTATGGAAGAGAACCTCGATGACGTGGCCCAGGGCGAACGCGACTGGAAAAGCGTGCTGGACGAGTTCTACGGCGACTTCAAGAAGAAACTCGAAGTAGCCGAAAGCCCTGAAAACGGCATGCGCGCCAACCAGCCGGTGATGACCGACATCCCGTGCCAGACCTGCGGTCGACCGATGCAGATTCGTACGGCGTCCACTGGCGTGTTCCTCGGTTGCTCGGGCTACAGCCTGCCGCCGAAAGAGCGCTGCAAGGCCACCGTCAACCTGGTGCCGGGTGATGAAATCGCTGCCGATGACGAGGGTGAGTCCGAGTCGCTGGTCCTGCGTGGCAAGCACCGCTGCCCGATCTGCAGCACGGCGATGGACGCCTACCTGCTGGACGAGAAGCACAAGCTGCACATCTGCGGTAACAACCCGGATTGCAACGGCTACGAGATTGAAGAGGGCACCTATCGCATCAAGGGCTACGAAGGTCCGAGCCTGGAGTGCGACAAGTGCGGTAGCGAGATGCAGCTCAAGACCGGCCGTTTCGGCAAGTTCTTCGGTTGCACCAACCCGACCTGCAAGAACACCCGCAAACTGCTGAAAAGCGGTGACGCGGCGCCGCCGAAGATGGACCCGGTGAAGATGCCGGAACTCAAGTGCGAGAAGGTCAACGACACCTACATCCTGCGTGACGGCGCTTCGGGGTTGTTCCTGGCGGCCAGCCAGTTCCCGAAAAACCGCGAGACCCGTGCACCGCTGGTGCTGGAGATCGTGCCGCACAAGGATGAGATCGATCCGAAGTACCACTTCCTGTGTGAAGCGCCGAAGAAGGACCCGGATGGTCGACCAGCCGTGATCCGCTACAGCCGCAAGACCAAGGAGCAGTACGTGCAGACCGAAGTGGACGGTAAGCCTACCGGCTGGAAAGCGTTCTACGACGGCAGCAAGTGGAAGGTCGAGGACAAGCGCCAGGGCGCTTGATCGGCTAATCTGCCAATGACAAAGGCCGCCTGCACAGGCGGCCTTTTTTTGCCCTTGCAGTGCGCTCGGCAGATCCGTGACACTGTTCAGCCAGCATCACGCTTATTCGTTGTGGAGATTGCCGTCATGGCCAACGAACTCTATACCCGTACCAATCAGAAAATTTACTTCGCGGGTTTATCCCTGGAAGCCCTTGGCCGCGCCGAGGAAGGGAAAGAGATGAATGCCATCGCGCTGGTCCAGGCGGGGCGTGAAGCGGCGTTGTTCCATCTGTACGGTGCCTTGCTGGGCCTGTGCCATGAAATAGCCGGGTTTTACCGCCTGCCTCAAGCCGGCTCGCCCCGTGCAGAAATGATCATGAATCGCGAAGTGCTGGACTCGATGGCCATTCCTGAGCTGGCCGAACTGGTGGAAATGGCTCAAAGCCCGGACAGTTGGGTGGCGCGTTTGCTCAAGGCGCATGCGGATATGTTTCAGCCGCCGCGTATACCGCATGTGCCCAAGGGCGATGTGACCCAGCCGCTGATCGTGGCGGTTGCGCTGGAAGAAGATGAGCCCAAGCCGTTGAGTCGGGAAGAGCTGGAAGGCTGGCGCCAGGAACTGAAAAAGATGGCACTGCGCTTTCGCGAAGGTCTCAACGAGTGTTGAGCATCCTCTAGGCGACCATTCATCAAGCTGTCAAGAAACCTGTTCAGATCCTCTGCGGGGCTGGGTGGATGACTGATATAATCCCGGCCTTTCGTGGAGAACAGACTTTTATGCCAACGTCCTTTCTGGAAATTGTTGAATTGCCTGACGGCCGAATCGAGCTGCGCCGGGCTGAGGACGAGGGTTCTCTGGTTATCTTGGACTTTTCCGAAGATGCCAAACAGTTCCTGCAAGGCCAGCACGTGGAAGTGGCTAAAGCCATGTTGAGCGTGGGTGTGCAGATGGCCGGTCGCCTGGCGGAAGGCGAGCCTGAGAAAGACGAGGGGCCGCGGGTTCTGCACTGAGTTCTAGGGTGAAGGGCGCTATTGTGGTTATGCGGGCTTCTGTGGCGAGCGAGCTTGCTCGCGCTGGGCTGCGAAGCGGCCCTGAATAGATTGATGCGATAGGTCAGGCATTCCACGGTGCCAGTTTTGGGGCTGCTTCGCAGCCCAGCGCGAGCAAGCTCGCTCGCCACAGCAAGCGCGCCGACCACAGGCCAGGCTTGGTGATTTTATCCCAATCGAATATTCAAACTCTGCGCATCACCTGTGCGCGCAGCACTGATCAGTTGCTGCTTGGCGCTGACACTCAGTGGATTCAACCAGCTCACCACTGTATGGCTGCGGCCCAGGCGAAGTGCTTCGCAGGTCAACTGCTGGGCACTTTGCGCGCCGCGTGGCTGCAGCAACAGGATGCGCTCGCGGTTGAGACCGGCATCCCGCAGCCAGGCCTGGGTCAGGCTGGCGGGCGGGGCGATCAGTGTCAGCCATCGTGCGTCCTGCTCTTCGCTCAGATCACGCAGGATCGGCGCCAACAGGCTCAGGCAACTCCCCGCTGCACCGCGCAACGACAATTCACTGAACGCCTCAGGTTCGGCGCCCCAGGGCGCCTCGACCGTTTCCTTGAGGATAGGCGCAAGGGGTTGGGCCATGAAGGCCTCGAACAGCGACAGTTGTGTGTGTTGTGGGGTGTGGACGAGCTGCATGATGCCT
Source organism: Pseudomonas sp. IPO3749 (assembly GCF_013386605.1). Taxonomy (NCBI): domain Bacteria; kingdom Pseudomonadati; phylum Pseudomonadota; class Gammaproteobacteria; order Pseudomonadales; family Pseudomonadaceae; genus Pseudomonas; species Pseudomonas sp. IPO3749. The sequence goes on from NZ_JACARN010000042.1 coordinate 131,370, forward strand.
CCTTTAGCGGCGAATGACGCCGACGCTCAAGCCTTCGATCACCAGGTCCTGATCTTTCAGGTTCACTTCAATCGGGGCGAAGTCAGGGTTCTCGGCCAGGAGCCAGACCTTGCTGCCTTCGCGCTTGAAGCGTTTGACGGTGACTTCATCGCCGATACGGGCGACGACGATCTGGCCATTACGGGCTTCGCGGGTGGTGTGGACGGCCAGCAGGTCGCCATCGAAGATGCCCACGTCCTTCATGCTCATGCCATGGACCCGCAATAGGTAGTCGGCGCGAGGGTGGAAGAAGGTCGGGTTGATATTGCAGGATTCCTCGACGTGCTGCTGCGCCAGGATCGGCGCACCGGCGGCGACACGGCCGATGATCGGCAGGGTCGATTCGTCGGCCTTGGCTTCGAAGCCAGGGATGCGAATACCGCGCGAGGCACCGGGGGTCATCTCGATCGCGCCTTTGCGAGCGAGGGCCTTGAGGTGTTCTTCCGCGGCGTTGGGGGACTTGAACCCCAGTTCCAGCGCAATTTCCGCTCGTGTCGGCGGGTAGCCGTTGTCATCGAGGCAGCGCTTGATAAAAGCCAGAATCTCAGCTTGGCGTGGCGTCAGTTTTAGCATGTTGATCGCTCTGTCTTTTTATACAGTGACTGGGATTATATACAGTGAACTGCGCTTGGCAATCATCCTTTTTCGCCACTCCGCTGGACGGTCATCAGGCATGCTTCCCACAAGCCAGGGATAGCGCTGCCTACAGACCGGTATGGATGTGATTAAATAGCGATGAAATGTATGACTGCCCGGCCGGAAAGCGAACCCGCAGGCTTGACAAGACACACCCTGAAACGTATGTTTCAAACAAGTGTTTGTCAGGCGGAGTAGCCATGGCCCAGTCGGAAACCGTTGAACGCATTCTCGATGCTGCCGAGCAATTGTTCGCGGAAAAAGGATTTGCTGAAACTTCATTGCGGCTGATCACCAGCAAGGCTGGCGTCAACCTCGCCGCAGTGAACTACCATTTCGGCTCGAAAAAGGCCCTGATCCAGGCGGTGTTCTCGCGCTTCCTGGGGCCGTTCTGCGCGAGCCTCGACCGTGAACTCGAGCGTCGCCAGGCCAAGGCTGACCATAAGCCGACCCTGGAAGAACTGCTGGAAATCCTTGTTGAGCAAGCTCTGGTGGTTCAGCCTCGCAGTGGCAACGACCTGTCGATCTTCATGCGCTTGTTGGGCTTGGCGTTCAGCCAGAGCCAGGGTCACCTGCGCCGTTACCTCGAAGACATGTACGGCAAGGTATTTCGTCGCTATATGTTGCTGGTTAACGAGGCCGCTCCGCGTATTCCGCCGATCGAGCTGTTCTGGCGTGTGCACTTCATGCTCGGTGCCGCTGCGTTCAGCATGTCTGGGATCAAAGCGTTGCGGGCCATTGCCGAGACTGATTTCGGCGTCAACACCTCCATTGAGCAGGTCATGCGCCTGATGGTGCCGTTCCTGGCCGCCGGCATGCGCGCCGAAACCGGCGTGACCGACGCCGCCATGGCCGCCGCCCAATTGCGCCCACGCAGCAAGTCCGCGCCAGCACCCGCCAAGGTTTGACCGCGCCGGGTGGGCGCGGTCGCTTGCATCCGCTAAGCTAGCGGCCCATGCCGAATTCAGCTATTTACTCATAACCCGTTGTGCTCACTGCGCCTGGTGAGGGCAACGGGTTGTGTGCGTTATTTAAGGAAGGTTTATGACTGCTGCCCTGCAAGGTTCTTTGATGGTCGACGTGGCCGGCACCTGGCTGACGGCCGAGGACCGCCACCTGCTGCGCCAGCCTGAAGTGGGCGGCCTGATCATTTTCGCGCGCAATATCGAGCATCCGCGCCAAGTGCGGGAATTGAGTGCAGCGATTCGCGCAGTGCGCCCGGACCTGCTGCTGGCCGTCGACCAGGAGGGCGGCCGCGTACAGCGCCTGCGCCAGGGTTTCGTGCGCTTGCCGGCCATGCGTGCCTTGGCGGATAACCCCAACGCCGAATACCTGGCCGAGCAGTGTGGCTGGATCATGGCGACTGAAGTGTTGGCCGTTGGCCTGGACCTGAGCTTCGCTCCAGTGCTGGACCTGGACTACCAACGCAGCGCCGTGGTCGGCACCCGTTCCTTCGAAGGCGACCCGGAGCGCGCCGCCATGCTGGCCGGTGCCTTTATCCGAGGCATGAACAGCGCGGGCATGGCTGCTACTGGCAAGCACTTTCCCGGTCATGGTTGGGCTGAGGCCGACTCCCACGTCGCCATTCCCAATGATGAACGTAGCCTGGAACAGATTCGCGCCAATGACCTGGTACCTTTCGCACGCTTGAGCAAGCAACTCGCGGCGGTGATGCCCGCGCACGTGATCTATCCGCAAGTCGACGCCCAGCCAGCCGGGTTCTCGCGCCGCTGGTTGCAGGAGATCTTGCGTGGTGAGTTGCAGTTCGATGGGGTGATTTTCAGCGATGACCTGTCCATGGCCGGTGCCCATGTGGTGGGCGACGCCGCCAGCCGTATCGAAGCGGCGCTGACGGCCGGTTGCGACATGGGCCTGGTGTGCAATGATCGCGCGGCTGCCGAACTGGCGTTGACCGCCGCCCAGCGTATGAAGGTCACGCCATCGCCACGCATTGCGCGGATGCGTGGGCAGGCAATTGCTTCGACGGAATACAAGCAGGATCCGCGTTGGCTGGCGGCGCTGACGGCGTTGCGGGATGCTCAACTGATTGGCTGAACACCGCGGCGCGGCCTTCGCGAGCAAGCCCGCTCCCACATTCGACCGAGTTCCAGCTTTGGAATGCAGTCAAGTATGGGAGCGGGCTTGCTCGCGAAAGCGGTCTGGAAGTCAGCGCTTTTCTTGCTTATTCGGCAACGGCGCAAACAACGCCTCAATATCCTCATTGCCCAGCTGCCAGTCTCCTGTAGTACGCCCATCCAGCACGCCCGCTGCCAGGTCGGATTTTTCCTTCTGCAGGTGCTGGATTTTCTCTTCCACCGTGCCCCTGGCGATCATCTTGTAGACGAACACCGGCTTCTCCTGACCGATGCGATAGGCGCGGTCGGTGGCCTGGTTTTCCGTGGCCGGGTTCCACCAAGGGTCGTAATGGATCACCGTGTCGGCTTCGGTCAGGTTCAGGCCCACACCGCCGGCTTTCAGGCTGATCAGAAAAATCTGCAGCTTGCCGCTCTGGAAGTCCTTCACCGGCGTGCGCCGATCCCGGGTCTGGCCGGTGAGCAGTGCGTAGGCCACGCCACGTTTTTTCAGCTCGATTTCGATCAGGCTCAACATTGAGGTGAACTGCGAAAACAGCAGGATCCGCCGACCTTCCTCAAACAGTTCCTCAAGCATCTCCATCAAGCTATCCAGCTTGCCGGAGCTGCTGCCACGGGCGGGCAGGGTCGCGTCGTTGACCAGCCGCAAGTCGCAACACACTTGGCGCAACTTCAGCAGAGCCTCAAGGATGATGATCTGGCTGCGCGCAACACCTTTGCGGGTGATCTCGTCGCGGACTTTCTTGTCCATGGCCAGGCGCATGGTTTCGTATACGTCGCGCTGGGCTTCATTGAGGTCGACCCAGTGGATGATCTCGGTCTTGGGGGGCAACTCAGTCGCCACTTGTTCCTTGGTGCGGCGCAGCAGGAAAGGTTTGATCCGACCGTTGAGGTGCTGCAATCGTACATCGCTGGCGCGCTTTTCGATGGGCACGCGGTAATCACGGTTGAAGCTTTTTACATCACCGAGCCAGCCGGGCAGCAGAAAGTGGAACAATGACCACAGTTCACCCAGGTGATTTTCCAGCGGCGTACCACTCAGGCACAGGCGCTGGCGTGCGTTCAGCTCGCGCGCCGCCTGGGCCGCCTTACTGGACGGGTTCTTGATGTACTGGGCTTCATCGAGGATCAGCACATGCAAGGGCAGGGCGGCGAGTGGTTCGATGTCCTTGGGCAGCAGCGCATAGGTGGTCAGCAGCAGGTCATAGTCCTGCAGGTTGGCGAAATGTTTCTTGCGCCCTGCGCCATACAGCGCCAACACCTTGAGTTGCGGTGTGAAGTGCGCCGCCTCATCCAGCCAGTTGGGAATCAGGCTGGTGGGCATCACCACCATGCACGGCCGATCCAGGCGACCCGCGATTTTCTCAGTGAGAATATGCGCCAGGGTCTGTAGGGTTTTGCCCAGGCCCATGTCATCCGCGAGTATGCCGCCGACATCCAGCTGACGCAGCGACTGCATCCAGCTCAGGCCTTCCAGTTGGTAAGGGCGCAAGGTCGCGTTCAGCCCTTCAGGCGCTACGCAGGTAAAGTCCTTGATATCCCGCAGGCGCTGGGCAAAGTTGCGGATTTTCTCGCCACCTTCCCATTGCAGCGGCAAGTCTTCCAGTGGGTTGAGCCGGATCGCATCGGCCTTGGCCATGCGCAGCGTGGTGGTGCCGGATTCCTGTAGGTAAAACTCACCGAGGGTCGCCAGCACTGGTTTCAATCGACCGTAGGGCAGCGCCACTTGTATCGGGCCATGGCCATTGGGCAGGCCGGGGATATTCACCAGGATCAGCTCATCATCGCGGCGTCGCGCCAGTTTCTCCGGGTTGAGGATCTCGGTGTGGGAGCGCATCAGGTTCAGCAGGATCGGCAGCAGGCTCAGTCGCTCGCCATTGACGATAATCCCCAGCTCCAGATCGAACCAATCACGCTCCGGACCTTCATCGACGGTGGCATACCAGTCATCGACGGCGCTGAGGTCGAAGCCGAAATCATCGTCGATCAGCAGTTCCCAGCCCTCGGCCCGAAGTGTCGGCGTGGCATTGAGCGTGAAGGTCAGCCAGGCACTGTCATTGACCATCTCGAACAGCTCGCCGGCGCTTTCCGGCAGGGCCTTGCTCTGGCGCGTGGCGATCTTGAAGCCCAGCAGGCGCAGTTGTTCGCGATACGGTTGCTCAAGCTCCGGATGCCGCTTGATGCGCAGGCTCTGGGTGTCCTGGCGCACAATGATGTCGGCGTTTTTTTGCCCGCTGACATAGTTACCCAGGTAGTTGAACGACAGCGCCGCGCGGTGCTGGATATAGCGCTGCATCTTGCCGTTGCGCGGTTCAAAGGCGCTGAATTCGACGCTGGCCATCCACAGGCGCGGCACCGGCACCACGTCTTCCATCACCACTTGCGGCAGCACGGCACGGTTTTCCAGCACGGCCTGGAGTTTTTCCAGCAGCTCTGCATCCTGTGCGGCGGCGGGGTAGGCCAGGGTTTCCTGGACCTTGAGCAATACCGCGGCAATGTGTTTGCAGTTGGTGTGCACCGGGCAGGTACAGCGGCTATCCACCAGGATCAAGGTGCCCTTGGCCGATTCACGCAGCGAGATGGTCTGGCGATACACGTTGCTGCCGGAGCCTTCGCAACTGGCGACGATGGTGCTGTCGCCGCACTCGACGATGCGCACCCGGTTTTCCAGGGCATAACGTCGCCCGCGCTCAAGGCTCTGCTCTTTAAAGCGATTGGCCCACGAAGGGGCCAGGGGTTTGGTCAGCGACGACGTGAGGGACATGGTGCTGGATCAGTCCTGGATGTCGGGCGGTGGAGCGCTGGGTGGCTTGGCAGTCAGCGAGGTGATCTTGATCAGCAGCGCCAGGTGGCCGCCATCCAGGTAGTTGAGTTGGTTGTTCTTGGTGCGCACGTCGGTCTGGCTCAGGTGCTCGCTGGCGATCACGCTGCCGTTGGCGTCGAACTGGTTGATCCAGAAGTTCGCATCGATATCGGTAAAGCGGCCCAGTTGCAGGCTCAATACGCCCTCGATCGGAAACTGGCCGAATTGCTCCGAACCGTCGGTGATCGCGACCTTGACCGGCTGCTCGCCCAGGTTCTGTTCCCACGCCTTATGCAGCAGCACCGTGTAGGTAGAGTCGGCACGCAGCTTATCGACAATGTTGGACAGGCGCGGCGGGCTCAGTCTGTCGCCCAGGCGCGCCGCTCCGGCATCCCAGTTTTCCGGGGCGGCGCGGCTGCTGATCACCGGTTCGGCGTTCTGGCGCACCAGGATCATTTCCACCTGGTACGGGCTGTCGGCGAACGCCGCAGGGGCCACGACCACCAACAACAGGCACAACATGCGGAACAGGCGCATTGGGGCGTCCTTCAAGCAGATTTCGGGATGAGGCGCTCGAACAACGCCTCCAAGGTATTAAAGCGTTCTTCGGCACGTTCCATCGGTACCATGAACTTGAAAAGCGTAGCCCCTTCGAACTTGTAGCGGTTGGGCTGGCCCTGGATCAGCTTGATCAGCACCAGGGGGTCCACCGGTGTCTGCGCTTCGAATTCGATGCGTCCGCCCTGCGGTCCGGCGTCGACTTTCTTGATGCCCAACTGCTCGGCCTGCAACTTGAGCAGGGTCAGGCGTACCAGGTTCTTGGTCGGTTCCGGCAACAGGCCGAAGCGGTCGATCATCTCCACCTGCAGGTCTTTAAGGCCTTCTTCATCGGTGGCCGAGGCGATGCGCTTGTACAGGATCAGCCGTGCATGCACATCCGGCAGGTAATCTTCGGGAATCAACGCCGGCAAGCGCAGGTTGATCTCCGGGCCGCCGCCCAACGGTTGATCCAGATTCGGCTGCTCGCCCTTGCGGATGGCTTTCACCGCGCGCTCAAGCATCTCCATATACAGCGTGAAACCGACCGCCTGGATCTGCCCGCTCTGGCCGTCGCCCAGCAGTTCGCCGGCGCCGCGGATTTCCAGGTCGTTGGTGGCCAGCACAAAGCCCGCGCCCAGGTCCTGGGTGTTGGCGATCGCTTCCAGGCGCTTTTCCGCGTCGGAGGTGATCTGTTGGCGCGGCGGCGTGAGCAAATAGGCATACGCCTGGTGGTGACTGCGCCCAACACGGCCACGCAGCTGGTGCAATTGCGCCAGGCCGAACTTGTCGGCGCGCTCGATGATGATGGTGTTGGCGCTCGGCACGTCGATGCCGGTCTCGATGATGGTCGAGGCGATCAGCACGTTAAAGCGCTTGTGGTAGAAGTCGCTCATCACCTGTTCGAGTTCGCGCTCGCGCATCTGCCCGTGGCCGATGGCGATACGCGCCTCCGGCACCAGCTCGGCGAGGTCGGCGGCGCATTTCTCGATGGTCTTTACGTCGTTGTGCAGGTAATACACCTGCCCGCCGCGCAGCAGTTCACGTAGCAGCGCTTCCTTGACCGTGCTTTTGTTCTGCTCCATCACGAAGGTGCGTACCGACAAACGTCGCGCCGGCGGCGTGGCGATGATCGACAGGTCGCGCATGCCCGACACCGCCATATTCAACGTACGCGGAATCGGCGTGGCGGTCAGGGTGAGGATGTCGACTTCGCTGCGCAGGGCCTTGAGCTGTTCCTTCTGACGCACACCAAAACGGTGTTCTTCGTCGATGATCACCAGGCCCAGGTTCTTGATCTTCACATCGTCCGACAGCAGCTTGTGGGTGCCGATCACGATGTCGATCTTGCCTTCAGCCAAATCGGCGATGGCCGCATTCACTTCCTTGGCCGACTTGAAGCGGCTCATCACTTCCACGGTCACCGGCCAGTCGGCAAAGCGGTCGCGGAAGCTGTTGTAGTGCTGTTGGGCGAGCAGGGTGGTGGGCACTAGGATGGCTACCTGGCGGCCGCCGTGCACGGCAATGAAGGCGGCGCGCATGGCCACTTCGGTCTTGCCGAAACCCACATCGCCACAGACCAGGCGGTCCATGGGCTTGGGCGCGAGCATGTCGGCGCGCACCGCTTCGATGGTGGTTTGCTGGTCCGGGGTTTCTTCGAAGGCGAAGCCGGCGCTGAAGGTGGCGTAGTCGGCTTTCGGGTCGGCAAACGCGTAACCTTCGCGCGCCGCGCGGCGGGCATAGATGTCGAGCAATTCGGCAGCGACGTCGCGCACCTGCTCGGCGGCCTTGCGCTTGGCTTTCTGCCAGGTCTCGGAGCCCAGGCGATGCAAGGGCGCCAGGGCGTCATCGCTGCCGGTGTAGCGCGCGATCAAATGCAGGCTGGCCACTGGCACATAGAGCTTGGCGCCCTCGGCGTATTCCATGGTGAGGAATTCGGCGGCCTGGTTGTCGATCTCCAGGGTCTGCAAGCCCAGGTAGCGGCCGACGCCGTGGTCGATGTGCACCACTGGCGCGCCTTCGCGCAGTTCGGTGAGGTTCTTGATCACCGCGTCGTTGTTGGCGTCTGCGCGTTTTTCGCGGCGGCGACGTTGCATCACGCGCTGGCCGAACAACGGGCTCTCGGCGATCAATGCCAGGGCCGGATCATCCAGCAACAGGCCTTCGTCCAGCGGCGCGATGGTGATCGCCAGGCGTTCTTTGCTTTTGACGAAGTCCGGCCAGCTGTCGACGGTTTTCGGTCGCAGCTTCAGGCGTTCCAACAGTTCCAGCAGCACTTCGCGACGGCCGGCGGATTCAGCGGTAAACAACACGCGGCCGGGGAAGTCGCCGAGGAAATTGGACAGCGCTTCCAGCGGTTGCGTGGCTTTTGCCTGGATTGCCAGATCCGGCAGTGTGCCCGCCGGGAAGCGTTCGCGGCCGACGCCGGTCTCCACATCCTGTTGGCTGGCGACCACGCGCGGCCAGCTTTTCAGGCGCGCAAAGCAGTCTTCCACCGGCAGGAACAGTTCGGCGGGCGGCAATAAAGGACGTGAAGGATCGACGCGGCGCTCTTCATAGCGGTTGCGCACGTCATTCCAGAAGTTTTCCGCGGCCTGTTCGATGCCTGGCAGCGAGAACACCTGGGTGTCCTGGGGCAGGTAATCGAAGAGGGTGGAGGTCTCGTCGAAGAACAACGGCAGGTAGTACTCGATACCGGCGGGAGTAATCCCGCTGCTCAGGTCCTGGAAGATCGGGCAGCGGCGGAAGTCCACGTCGAAGCGTTCACGGAAGCGCGCCTTGAAGCGCGTGACCGCGTCTTTCTGCAGCGGGAATTCCCGTGCGGGCAGCAGCTTGACCGATTCGACTTTATCGATGGAGCGTTGGTTTTCCGGATCGAAGGTGCGCAGGGTCTCGATTTCGTCATCGAACAGGTCGATGCGATAGGGCAATTTGCTGCCCATCGGGAACAGGTCGATCAGCGCGCCACGCACCGCGAACTCACCGTGTTCGTACACCGTGTCGACGCAGCGATAGCCGCTGGCTTCCAGGCGCGTGCGCATCTGCTCGACATCAAGCTTCTGGCCGATATCCAGCACCAGGCTGCTGCCCAGCAGGAACTTGGTCGGCGCCAGGCGATGCAAGGCCGTGGTGATCGGCACCACCAGCACGCCGTGGGCCAGTTCCGGCAAGCGGTACAGGCTGGCGATGCGCTGGGAGATGATGTCCTGGTGCGGCGAGAACAGGTCGTAGGGCAGGGTTTCCCAGTCGGGGAAATGCAGCACCGGCAAATCGGGGGCGAAGAAGCTCAGCTCCTGCTCCAGCCGTTCGGCGCTTTGGCTGTCGGCGGTGAGCAGCAGGGTAAAGCGCTTGGCTGCGCTGGCAGCCTCGGCGATGGCCAGGCTCAGGGCGGCACCGGGCAGGTTGCCCCAGTGCTGTTTGCCTGCCGCAGCAGGGAGTAGCGGTAGACGCAGGACGGGCACGGAAGGTTGAGCTCCAAGCGTTGCGACAAAGTCGGTAATTGTAACGGTGCGGGACGCCGTCTGTCAGTTGCTGACTGAGCCTATTACGGTTTGTAGGAAATGTAGTGGCTAAGACAAACAATGGCGGGTTTTGACTCAATATGTAGTGCCAAAATGTACGCGTTTTTCGGAGAGTTACGGACAAGTTGTTCCGCGCCTGCCATTGGTGGCCTTCTGGAACCCGCGTATTTACTGGGCTGTAGCGGGGTGTCAATTTTTCGCAAGGACTTTTTGTTGCCGGACGCGCATTGCTCCGGGGGCGGTCGGGCGGCATAATGTAGCCCCTTTTTTCAGCCCCTACATGTGGAAGGTTCCCGTGACTCAGAAGCCCGACCAGTGTCTTGGTGAATGGATCGACCGTGAAGCACTCGCAGAAGCGATGATCCCGCTTATCGGTCAGCTGTACCGCAATAACAATGTGGTGAGCTCGATCTATGGCCGCAGCCTGATCAACCAGTCCGTCATCGCGATTCTCAAAGCCCACCGCTTTGCGCGTCACCGTTCCGCCGACGACAGCGAACTCTCCGTCCACGAAACATTCCCACTGCTTAAAGCCATGAGCGAGCTCAAGCTCGGCGCGGCCTCGGTAGACCTGGGCAAGCTGGCCTACAAGTTCCGCAAGGAAGGCGCCGGCCGTACCGCCGAGCAGTTCGTGCGTGAAGAAATGGCCGATGTGGTTGGCCAGCAAAACGCAGCTGCCCGCAAAGGCACCGACGTAGTGCTGTACGGCTTCGGTCGTATCGGCCGCCTGCTGGCACGCATCCTGATCGAAAAAACCGGTGGCGGCGACGGCCTGCGCCTGCGTGCCATCGTCGTGCGCAAAGGCGCCGAGAACGACCTGACCAAACGCGCCAGCCTGCTGCGCCGCGATTCGGTACACGGTCCGTTCAACGGCACCATCGTCATCGACGAAGAAAACAACACCATCACCGCCAACGGTAACCTGATCCAGGTGATCTACGCGAAGAACCCGTCCGAGGTGGATTACACCCAGTACGGCATCAAGGACGCCCTGCTGGTGGACAACACCGGCGTATGGCGTGACGCCGAAGGCCTGGGCCAGCACCTGGCCTGCCCGGGTGTGGATCGCGTTGTCCTCACCGCGCCTGGCAAAGGCAAGTTGAAGAACATCGTTCACGGCATCAACCACGGCGAAATCACCGCTGACGACAAGATCGTGTCCGCCGCTTCCTGCACCACCAACGCCATCGTGCCGGTGCTGAAGGCTGTGAACGACAAGTTCGGCATCGTCAACGGCCACGTCGAAACCGTTCACTCGTACACCAACGACCAGAACCTGATCGACAACTTCCACAAGGGCGATCGCCGTGGCCGTAGCGCTGCGTTGAACATGGTGATCACCGAGACCGGTGCTGCCACCGCTGCTGCCAAGGCCCTGCCTGAGCTGGCCGGCAAGCTGACCGGCAACGCGATCCGCGTGCCGACGCCAAACGTGTCGATGGCCATTCTCAACCTGAACCTTGAGAAAGCCGCCACCCGTGAAGAGATGAACGAGTACCTGCGCTACATGGCGCTGCACTCCGATCTGCATAAGCAAATCGACTTCGTCAACTCGCAGGAAGTGGTCTCCACCGACTTCGTGGGCTCGCGCCACGCCGGTGTGGTGGACGCTGAAGCGACCATTACCCAGGACAACCGCGTTGTCCTGTACGTGTGGTACGACAACGAGTTCGGCTACAGCTGCCAGGTGGTTCGCGTGATGGAAGATATGGCTGGGGTCAACCCGCCTGCGTTTCCGCGCTAAGCCTTTGCGCTGAATGAAAAAGCCCCGACTGGTTCGGGGCTTTTTTGTATTTGCTGTCCCGTCCTGAATAAG